>JBCDHK010000010.1:0-25485 GCA_038750185.1 Pseudomonadota bacterium | reverse complement strand
GCCCGTATCGCTCAAGAGCGCCGCCTCAGCGTCGAGCGTCTGGAGCGTGAGGAGGTCACGGCGGCCCGCGAGATCGCCAAGGCCGAGGCGGTGGAGGCGGCGCAGATCGCCTCGGCTGGCGCCACCGAGGCCCAGCGCATCGCCAAGGAAAAGCAGATCACCGCCGAGCGCATCGCCTACGAACAGGACGCCCGCGAGCGTGAGATCGCGCGCAACCGCGCCGTGGAAGAAGCCGAGGTTGCCGCCCGCGAGCAAGTCGAGGCCGCGCGGATCGCCCAAGAAGCCCGCCTCGACGGCGAGCGCATCGCCAAACGCGAAGGCGTGGTGCTGCGCGAGGTCGCCTCCGAGCAATCGGTCGAGGCGGCACGCGTGGGCCGCGAGCAGGCGGTGGAGGCGGCGCGTCTGGCCAAACGCCGCTCGCTCGAAGAACTGGAAGTGGCGCGCATGCAGGCGCTCCGAGAAGCCGAGATCGCCGCGCGCGAGCAGATCGAGCGCACCGAGATCGCCACCGAGCGCGGCCTCGACGAAGCCCGCGTCACCCGTCAGCGCGATCTACGCAAGCTCGAAGTCGAGCGTGAGCGCGCCGTTTCGACCGCCGAGATGGAGAAGGCCATCGCACTCTATAAGGTCTCGCTGGAGGAGAGCGCCGCCGCCGCCGAGGCCGAAAATGCCCGCGCCCGCGCCGCCCAAGCCGAGGAGCGCGTCAAGACCGCGCGCGAGACCGAAGCCGCCAAGCGCGCCCAGTCGATCGATACGGTGCGCGCCGAGACAGAGGCCGCCGAGATGCGCATCAAGGCCGGCGCCGAGCAGGTCCGCGCCGCGGTGGAGGCCGAAGCCCAGCGCCTCATCAACGAGGCTGAGAACGTGCTCACCGACGAAGCGCGCCACGCCCTTTTCCGGCGCAAGCTGCTCGAACACGTCGAGGGCATCGTCGCGGCCTCGGTCAAGCCGATGGAGCGCATCTCCGATATCCGCATCATGCAGCTGAATGGCGGTATGGGTGGCGACAACGGCTCCGAGGGCGCCAAGACGCCCACCGAAGAAGTGATCGACAGCGCGCTGCGCTACCGCGTCCAGGCGCCCATGGTGGATAGTCTGCTCAAGGACATCGGCATCGACGGCGCCAATATCGCCAAACAGGGCGGTCTCATCCGCGAAGCCTCCGACATGTCGCGCATTGCCCGCGAGAGCCAGCCGAAGACCCGCCCCAACGGCCCCGACAAACCCACCCCCGAGCAACCTAAAGACGGCGAGGGCCGCTGAGGTGGCGCGGGTCTACGTCTCCAGCGTGCTCAGTGCGCCGACCAAGACCGTCTGGGCGCGGGTGCGCGATTTCAACGGGCTGCCCAATTGGCACCCACGCATCCGCGACAGCCGCATCGAGGAGGCCGAGCCTGCCGACCGCGTTGGATGCATTCGCAACTTCCATCTCCAAAACGGCGACCGCATCCGCGAGCAATTGCTCGGCCTCTCCGACTATGACCTCTACTGCACCTACGCCATCCTGGAGAGCCCGATGGCGCTGACAGATTACGTCGCCACGCTGCGCCTCACCCCGATCACTGACGGCGAGCGCACCTTCATCGAATGGTCGGCCGAGTTCGACTGCGCCCCCGAGGCTGAAGACGATCTGGTCACCGGGATCGGTGCAAACGTATTCCAGGCGGGCTTTGATGCGCTCAAGCGCCAGTTCGGGGATTGAGACGACCCAAAGACAAAAGCCAAGGAGGAAACGACCATGCGTACCACCCCCATCGCGATCACCGTCGCCGCCCTCGTCGGCGCGGTTCAGGCCGCCGAGCTGCCCCCCCTCGCGCCCCAGCCCAACGCCGAGATGACCACCGCCGAACACATCGACGCCCTCAACGCCTGCGACTGGGAGCGCCTGATGGCGCAATACCCCGAAGAGGTGCTGATCATCCTGCCGGGCGGGGTCTGGGTCGAGGGGCGCGCGGCCATCGGCGAGGTGTTCGAAGGCTTTTGCAAACCCCGCGCCGAGGGCGGCTTCAAGGGCGCGACCTTCATCGCCGAGAAGGTCAAGACCGTGGGCGATACCGTCAATATGTCCTGGCGCGTCGAGGCGGAGTGGCTGGCCGAGCCCTACAAGGGCGCCGATGCCTATGTCACGCGCGATGGGCTGATGTATGCCCAAGTCACCACGTTCGATCCCGCGGACATGGTGTTCAAGTAATGCGCGTGCTGCGCTCGACTGTCCTGGAAGCCCCCATCGATACGGTCTGGGAGGTGCTGCGCGATTTCAACGGGCATGACCGCTGGCACCCTGCCATCGCCTCCAGCCAGATCGAGCGCGACGAGGCGTCCGACCGCATCGGTTGCGTGCGCCGCTTTCGCCTCCAAGGGGGCGAGGAGTTGCGCGAGCGCCTCCTCACCCTCTCCGATCTCGAACAGAGCTACAGCTATTGCTTGCTCGAGACCCCGGTGCCGCTCTTCAACTACGTCTCCCATGTGCGCCTGCTCCCCGTCACCGACACCGACTGGACGTTCTGGGAGTGGGAGAGCCGCTTCGACACTCCGCGCGGCGAGGAGGGCGCCATGGCCGAACTGGTCGGCGAAGGGATCTACACGGCAGGTTTTAGCGCGATCCGTACCCACCTGGGGCTGGCGGCATGAGCGCAGGAGACAAGCCATGCCCCTAACCGTCGAGACCTACGCCAGCGCCGCCGAGGCCCAGCGCGCGCTCGGGCCAGAGGCACGCTATCACGGCGGCGGCACGCTGGTGATGCGCGATGTCAACGCCGGCGACACGCGCTTTCGCCGCCTGGTGCGCACCACCGATCCCACCCTCTCGCGCATCGCCCCCCAGGGCGGGCGGCTGGAGATCGGCGCCGGCGTCACCATGGCCGAGATCATCGACAGCCGCGAGTGCCGCTTTCTGGCTGCCGCCGCGCGTGCTGTCGGCGGGCCTGCGGTGCGCGAGCAGGCGACGGTTGGGGGCAATCTGTTTGCCGAGCACCCTTACGGCGATTTCACCGCGGCGCTACTGGCGCTCGATGCCACTGTAACCACTGCTGACGGGCGGGAGCGTCCGCTGCCCGATCTCCTGACAGAGCGTGCGCGTGCAGGCGCAAGCACCACCGCGCGTCTGTTGGTCACCAAAGTCAGCGTGGCCCGCCCCGCGGAGGGCACCTTCCGCTTTGCCAAGGTGAGCCGGGTCAAGCCCAAGGGCATCTCGGTGCTCTCGATCGCCGCGTGGCTGCCGCTCAGTGGGGGCCGGGTCTCGGGCGCACGCGTGGCCTTTGGCGCCATGGGGCCGACACCCCTGCGCCACCCCGCCGTCGAGCGCGCCTTGGAGGGACGCGCCCTCGATCCCACTGGCATCGCGCCGGCCCTAGCCGCGGTCTCCGACGGCCTCAGCCCCCAAGATGATGCCATTGCAACCGCCTGGTACCGCCGCCAGGTCGCCCCCGTCCACCTGCGACGCCTCTTGCTCGGAGAGCCCTGATATGGCCCGAAAGCCCGTCGAATTTACCCTAAACGGCACCGAGACTGCCGTGTTTGTCGAGGAGGGCGCCAATCTGCTCGACGTGCTGCGCCAAGGAGTGGGCGATCTGACGCCCAAATACGGCTGCGCCCAGGGCGGGTGCGGTGCTTGCACAGTGCGGATCGGGGGGCGTCCGCGCCTCGCTTGCCTCACCCTGGCCGAGACCGTGGTCGGCGCCGAGATCGAGACCGTGGCGGGGCTCGGTAAGAACGGCGCGCTCGATCCCCTCCAAGACGCCTTCATGACCCACTTCGCCGCGCAGTGCGGCTATTGTACGTCAGGCATGCTGATGGCGGCCAAGGCGCTGCTCACGCGCGAACCCAGCCCGACCCGCGAACAGGTGGTGCAGGCAATCTCCGGCAATCTCTGCCGCTGCACCGGCTACGAGCCGATCATCCAGGCGATCCTCTCGGTTGCCGAGGGCCGGACCGCCGGGAGGATCCCGGCATGAGCGCGAGCCAACGCGGCAGCAACAGCGTCGAGCTGCGCAAGGACCTCTTCGCCGACGAGCGTGACGATACGCTAAAGGAGATCGGGCGCCCAACCCAGCGCCAGGACGCCCTTGGCCACGTCACCGGGCGCTCGCCCTTCTACGACGATCGCCGTTTCGATGGCCTCTTGCACATGCGCTGCGTGAGGAGCCCCCATCACCACGCCCGCATCCGCCGCATCGACACCAGCGCCGCCGAACGCCTGCCAGGCGTCAAGCGTATCCTGCTTGGGCGCGATGTGCCCAACAACCTCAACACGCTGCTCTCGCTGATCGACTTCGGGCGCGACGACGAGCCCATGCTGGCCGAAAAGAAAGTCGCCTACATCGGCGAGCCCGTCGCCGCCGTCATCGCCGAGACCGAGCGCCAAGCCCGCGAGGCCGTCGCGGCCGTGCGTGTCGACTGGGAGGTGCTACCGCACGTGCTCGACCCCGAGGAAGCGCTGGCCCCCGGTGCCCCGGTGGTCAATGAGGCCTGGCCGCACAACGTCTTCGAGTACCAAGGCTACACCCACCAGAAGCTGCGCTTCGGCGATGTCGAGCGCGCCTTTGCCCGCCCGGACGTCAAGATCGTCGAGGGGCGCTACCAGATGTCGCCCATCGAGCAAGCGCCCATGGAGACCTGCGGCGCCATCGCCGCGCCTGAGATCAACGGGCGCTATGTTTGCTATACCTCGACCCAGGCGCTGTTCTTCTCACTCGGCACGGCGGCTAAGCTGCTGGATCTGCCGTCCTCACGCCTGCATTTCATCGGCGGCACGGTGGGCGGGGGCTTTGGCGGCAAGGTCGACAGCATCCACGAGCCGCTCGCCGTCCTCGCCGCCATGGCAACCGGGCGCCCGGTACGCTACCGCTGGGACCGCGCCGAGGAGATGCAAGTCGGCGCGCCGCGCGGGGCCGAGCGCTGGTATCTCAAAGACGCCATCACCCGCGACGGGCGCATCGTAGCACGCCACTTTCGCGGCTATTTCGACTGTGGCGCCTACACCCGGCTCTCGTCCTATGCCGTGGTCAAGGCGGTCGGGCACCTGCCCGGCCCCTACACCATCGAAAACGTCTCGGCGGACGTCTATTGCGCCTTCACCAACCGCACGCCCGCGACCGCCATGCGCGGCTTCGGCATCACCGGGGTCGACTTCGCCATCGAGTGCCACATGGACAAGGGCGCCGAGGCGGCGGGGCTCGATCCGGTGGAATTTCGCCTGCTCAACGCCTACCGCGACGGCGACATGAAGGCCCACCGCCGCCTGGCCAAGAACTGCGCCCTGATCGAGTGCTGTCAGGTCGCGGCTGAGAAGGCCGGCTGGACGCTCGGCCCCGCGTTCGCTGTTATGGCGAGCAACAAGGGCGGGGGCGGCGCGCGCGCGGCCATCCCCGAGACGGCGATCGACCGCGACGGCTGGGTCGGCGAGGGCGCGCCTGCGCCAAAGCCCGCGCCAACGCCCTCTCGCCCGGCCTTGCCCGAGCCTGTTGCCGCGGCCGTACAGCCGCCGAGGCCCATGCCCGCGCCTGCGCCAGCCCAACCCCAGCCTGTCGCGGCCCAAGAGCCCACCGAAAAGCCTGCCGACAAACCCTACCAGCCCACCGAGCCCTTCACCCGCGGCGTGAAGAAGCCCGGCGCCCACCGGTTTTCCTCGGTGGCTGGCAGACGGAGGCGCTAAGCCATGACCATCCACAAGGGCCGCGGCTTTGCGGCGATCAACTATCCCATCGGCATGAACCTGGGCGGCGACCCCTCGCAGGCCCTCGTCCACTCCAACCCCGACGGCAAGTTCATGGTGGCGCTCTCGTCCATCGATCTCGGCCAGGGGATGAAGTCTGTCACCCGTCAGATCGCCGCCGAGACGCTGGGCGTGCCGGTCGAGGACGTCTACGTCGACACCGCCGACAGCGACACCGGCCCGCACTGCATGGGCTCGTTTGCCTCGCGCGGCACCCACCGCGTCGGCAATGCAGTGATCGCCGCCGCCGAGGAAGCGCGCTCGGTGATGCTGGAGGCGGCGGCTGAGGAACTGGAGGTCGCCCCCCAAGACCTGGAGACCGACGGCGCCGGCAACATCCACGTGAAGGGCGCACCGAGCCGCACGATCACCACGGCAGCGGCCTGCATGGCGGCCCAGTTCAAGCACGGCAAGACCGTCTCGGGGCGCGGCATTTTTCTCATCCCGCTCTCCGAGGTCGATGCCGAGACCGGCGAGATGACACCCGTCTCCTGCTTTGCCCACGCGGCGCTGGTGGCCGAGATCGAGGTCGATGACGAGACCGGCGAGTTGACCGTGCTCCATCTGCATTCGGCCTATGAGGTGGGGCGCGCGCTCAATCCGCGCCTGGTCGAGCAACAACTCCTCGGCGGCGCCTGGATGGGCATGAGCCACGCCGCCTGGGAGACCACCGAGCCCTACTACCCCTCGCGCGAACACGGCCCCGAGGATTTCAACGCCTACCTGATGCCAGGCCCGGGCGATCTACCCCGCCACGACACCGCCATCCTGGAGCGCCCCGCCCCCGATGGCCCCTACGGCGGCAAGGGCCCGGGCGAGATGTGCGCCAATCCGGTGCTGCCTGCGGTGGCCAATGCGCTCTACGATGCCGTGGGTGTGCGCATCGATGAGCTTCCGATCACCCCCGAAAAGATCCTGCGCGCCCTCCAAGCTCAAGGCGGCGCGCGCCCGAGAGCCAGCCGCTGATGGCGGTACGCGCGCGCATTGCCGGCATCGACACGCCCGAAACCTTGGCGGGTGCGCTCACGGCTGCGCAATACGTCGCCGAGGAGGGGCTGGCCACCGCCGCCTATCTGGCGCTGGCACTCGGGAAACCGCTCCTCCTCGAAGGAGCGCCCGGCGTGGGCAAGACCGAGGCCGCCAAGGCGCTCGCCTCGGTGCTGGCGCGGCGCGTCGTGCGGCTGCAATGCTATGAGGGCATCGACGCCCAGGCCGCGCTTTACGAGTGGAACTACCCGCGCCAGATGCTCGCCATCCGCCAGGCGGGCGACACGTACGTCAATCTCTACGCCGACCAGTTTCTGCTCGCGCGCCCGATGCTAGAGGCGTTGCAGGCCCCAGAGAGCGCCCTCCTCCTGATCGACGAAATCGACCGGGCCGACCCCGAATTCGAAGCGTTTCTGCTCGAATTCCTCTCCGACTTTCAGATCTCGATCCCCGAGACCGGCACCGTGCGCGCTGCTGAAGCCCCGGTGGTAGTGCTCACCTCCAACCGCACCCGCGATCTCCACGAAGCGCTGCGTAGGCGCTGCGTCTACCACTGGATCGACTACCCCACCCCTGAGCGCGAAGCCCAGATCGTGATGATGCGCGCCTCTTCCGTGGCGCGCGCCACGGCAGAGGCCGTCGTCGCCGCCGTCTCGCGCCTGCGCGCCGAGCCGCTGGCCAAGCCCCCCGGTGTCGCGGAGACCGTCGAGTGGGGCGAGGCGGCGACACTGCTGGCGGCCCAAGGCGCGCCCTGGCCCGAAGCGTTTCGCCGCTCGATCGGGGTCGCACTCAAGGACCACGACGACCTCGCCTTCATCGCACCGCAGTTGGAGAGCATGATCGGCGGGAAGGCCGCATGAGCGCGCCCCTGCCCCGTGCCGCCGAGCCCTTCGTGCGCTTTGCAACCGTGCTGCGCACCAACGGCTTCCTGGCCTCGCCCGAGCAGACCCAAGGTTTTCTGGCCGCCATCGGCCTACTGGGGCCGCGGGCGCTGAGCGATATCCGCCGCGCCGCCCACGCTCTGTTTGGCCCGCCGCCCGAGCGTGCGGGCGAGTTCGATGCCCTGTTCGACACGCATTTCCTCGGTCGCACTCTGGCCGCCCCGGCAACAGGCGAAACTGAGGACGACACCGAAGTGCGCGAGGAGCGCGCCGGCGCTGATCAGATCCTGGAGCCCGAGGGCGAGATCGAGATCGGCGCCGAGGCCAGTCCCACGGAGACGCTCACCGTGCGCCGCTTTGGCGATTTGGGCGAGAGCGCAGCACTCCAGCGCTTTACCCGTCTCGCCCCGGCCCGCCTGCCGCGCCGCCTCAGCCGGCGCACCCGCCCCGCCGCCAAAGGCCGCATCGATCTGCGCCGCACGCTCCGCCGGGCGCTCGCGCGCGAGGGTGAGGCGCTGGAATTACCCCGCAAAGCCCGACGCCCGCGCCCGCGACCGGTGTTGCTCCTGATCGATGTCTCGGGCTCGATGAAGGCGGGCAGCGACGGTGTGTTGCGCCTCGCCCATGCCCTCATCCAAGCCGCCGCGCGCGCGGGCGGGCGGGCCGAAGCTTTCACCTTCGGCACGCGCCTCACCCGCATCACCCCGGCACTGCGCCTCAGACAACCCGCCCGCGCGCTGGAGCGCACCGCAGGGCTCGTCGCCGACTGGGACGGCGGCACACGCATTGGCGCGGCGCTGGACGCCTTTCTCGGCGTGCCGCGCTTTGCCGGCTATGCGCGCGGTGCCCTTGTGGTGGTGGTCTCGGACGGCTTGGAGCGCGGCGATCCGGCATCGATGATCGAGGCCAGCACCCGCCTCTCCCGCCTCGCCTGGCGCCTCGACTGGCTGAGCCCGCTGGCCGCCGATCCCAGTTTCGTGCCGCGTACTGAGGCACTTGCAACGATCCTGCCTGTGCTCGATCACTTGGGCGACGGCTCCGGCGCCCCCGCCATCGCTGCACGCCTGCTGGGAGAGGCGTGATGCCTCCTGCCCACCACACCGCCGACCGGCTCTAGCAAGGAAGCGATCCCATGGCCCTCGAAATCCACGTCCTCGATTATGGCGATATCGAACTGGAGACCAGTTTCCTCGTCCTCGGCCATGAATGCGGGCGTATCCGGCGTGTACCCGTCTATGGCTTTTTGATCCTGGGCGGGACCTATCCGGTCTTGGTCGACACCGGCTACCGCGACAATGCGATCATGGAGAGCCTCGGCATGCGCGGGCTGCAATTCCATGAAAACATGATCGAAAATCAGCTCGCCAAGCACGGCCTCAAACCGGGCGACGTGCGCTACATCGTCCACACCCACCTCCACATCGACCACGCAGGCAAGGACGACGTCTTCCCGATGAACACCACCGTGGTGATCAACCGGCGCGAGTTGGAGTGTTCGGTGTCCGGGTTGATGCATCCGCAATATCCCAAGCCCGACATCCAGCACCTGATCGAGCGCCTCCACACCCAGGACGCGCTGCGCTTTCTCGATCTGGAGATCACTGGGGCCGAAGAACTCATCCCCGGCGTCTGGTGCGAGCCGGCCAATGCTCACACCGAAGGCTCGGCCAATGTCATCGTCGAGACTGCCGACGGGCTGGCCTGTCTCTGCGGCGACGTGATCTACAATTTCAACGATCAGATCGTAAATCAGGTGCGCCAGACCCAGTTCATGGAGCCGCAGGTGACGGGCAATCACGCCGGCTCCAAGCGCGCCGAGAAGGGGGCGATCAAGAAGCTGCTCAACAACTACCGCTATCTGCTCCCCGTCCACGACGCGCCCGCCAAGATCGAGAACCAGCAGGTGACAGGGCGCTTGCAATTGCAAGTACCAGGACCAGTGGTGGCCTCGGTACCAGCGCGCGACTGGTTTCCGGTGTGATGGCCCATACCGCCCACCACCCCGCCTTTCGCGAACTGATCGACGAGCACGCCCGCGTGCGCCAGCTTGCCAGCGGCTTTCGCTTTACCGAGGGGCCGATCTGGCATCCGTTGGAAAAGCATCTGCTGTTCTCGGACATGCCGGGCGATGTGCGCAGGCGGTGGACACCTTCGGGTGTGAGCGAGGTGATGCGCCCCTCGCACAAGGGCAACGGCTTGACCTACGATGCCGAACTAAACCTGTTGGCCTGCGAACATGCCACCTCCTCTGTTACGCGCTTTCGCCCAAACGGGGCGCGCGAGGTGCTGGCCAGCCACTTCGAGGGGCGTGAGTTGAACTCGCCCAACGATCTCTGCGTCCACTCCGACGGCGCGATCTGGTTTACCGACCCGACCTATGGGCGCATGCCCGGCTTTGGCGTCGAGCGCCCGGTCGAGCTAGGCTTCCAGGGCGTCTACCGCATCCCGCCCGGCGGTGGCGCCCCGGCGCTGGTCTCTGAGCGCTACCAGTTCACCCAGCCCAACGGCCTCTGCTTCTCGCCCGACGAGCGCCTGCTCTACGTTAACGACACCGTGCAGGCCAACATCCGCGTCTTCGAGATCGGCGCTTCGGGGCGGCTGATCGGCCAGCGCGTGTTCGCCTCCGGGATCAAGGACGCGCTACAGCCGGGCGTGCCCGACGGCATGAAGTGCGACGCGCGCGGCAATGTCTGGGTAACGGCACCCGGCGGCCTCTGGGTGTTTGCGCCCGACGGCACCCATCTCGGGCGCGTGGCCATCCCCGAGCTTGCCGCCAATCTGGCGTGGGGGGGTGAGGATTTCCGGACGCTCTTCGTCTGCGCCACCCACTCGCTCTATGCGGTCGAGACCAAGATCGGCCCTCGCACCGAGCCCTACATGCGCGCCAAGGCCACCCCAGAGGCCGCGCGCCCGCGCCCGAGCCGGCGCCTCGTGCCAGAACGCACCGCGCTGATCCTGCAAGACCTGCAAAACGACGTCATCATCGAAGGCGGCGCCTTTGCCGACACCGGCTCGCCTGAGCACGCCCGCACTCAGGACGTGATCGCCAATGCCGCACGGCTGGCCGAGGTTTGCCGCCAGCGCGGCATCCTGGTTATCCACGTCTGGCTGGTCTGCGAGCCAGGCCATCCAGCGATGTTTGCCAATGCGCCGCTGTTCGAGGGCCTGGTCGAGGCCAATGCGCTGGTGCGCGGCACTTGGGGGGTGGCGCCGGCCGCGGGCCTCGAACCGGCGCCGGGCGATCTGGTGGTGGAGAAGATGACCATGTCGGCCTGGGAGAGCGGCCGCCTGGAGAGCTATCTACGCGCCAGTGGGCGTGACACGCTGCTCAACTGCGGCGCCTGGACCAATATGTCGGTCGAGCACACCGCGCGCACCGGTGCCGACAAGGGGTTTCGCGTCATCGTGCCCGAGGACTGCTGCTCGACCATGAATGCCGACTGGCACCGCGCTTCGATCGAGTATGCCATGGCCAATGTCGCCGAGGTGACGCGCTCAGAAGCGGTGATCGCGGGGCTCGGCAACGCTTAAGCCTTGCTTAACAAAAAGCGCTGGCGTGTTGGGCGCGGTGGCAGAGCGTTGCGAGATAAGCCTCGACCATCGCCATCCCCGACTGTTTGCGCAGCACCGTGCAGATGTTGTGCGACATGGCGTGCATCTCGCCGAAGGGGTAGTCGCAAGAGCCGGTAAGCAACACCGCCTTGGCCTCGGGGCAGCGAAACGCGGCGATCTGGACCACGGTGAGGCCATTGCCATCGGGCAGGTGCAGGTCCGAGAGCACCACATCGTAGCCGCCGATCTGGAGGCGGTCGAGGGCAGCGCTCTGGCTATAGACCACATCGGGCAAGAGGCCGAGATCGGTAGCGATGGTGCCCAGCAGTTCGGCCAGGTCCTGGTGGTCTTCGACGATCAGACAGCGCATGGTCGACACCTTGTTTCGATTTGTCGTATGCCGAGTGTGCACGCTTAGGCTGAACGTTGGTTTTCCCAGTATCTTTACCAGAAAATAAACGGTGCCCGCTGCTTTCAGGGCCATGATGACGCACCGTTGCGCGCTGGCCCCAACAGGCTCACGCAGCTTTACGGCCCACGCCTGCTTTGCTAGCTGACATCCATGCTCAGTATCCGCAATCTCGGCTTTGCCATGGCCGGACGCCCCCTGTTCGAGGACGCCTCGGCGCAGATCCCAGCGGGCATGCGCTTGGGGCTGGTCGGGCGCAACGGCAGCGGCAAGACCACGCTGTTTCGTCTGATCCGCGGCGAGTTGGCGCCCGACCATGGTGAGATCGTGTTGCCGCCACGCGCGCGCATCGGCGGTGTGGCCCAGGAAGCCCCCGGCGACGACCGCTCGCTGATCGAGACGGTGCTGGCGGCAGACGAGGAGCGCGCCGCCCTCCTGACCGCGGCCGAAGAGGCGCGCGACGCCACCCGCATCGCCGAGATCCAGACCCGCCTCACCGACATCGAGGCCCATTCGGCCGAGGCGCGGGCGGCGACGATCCTCTCCGGGCTCGGCTTCGACCATGTCGCCCAGGCCCGGCCCTCGCGGGAGTTTTCAGGCGGTTGGCGCATGCGGGTGGCGCTGGCGGGGGTGTTGTTCTCGGCGCCCGATCTGTTGTTGCTCGATGAGCCGACCAACTACCTCGATCTCGAAGGCGCGCTTTGGCTTGAACAGTATCTGGCGCGCTATCCCCACACCGTGCTGGTGATCAGCCACGACCGCGGGCTGCTCAACCGCGCCGTCGGCTCGATCCTGCACCTGGAGCAGCGCCGGCTGACGCTCTACACCGGCCCCTACGATACCTTTGATCGGATGCGGCGCGAGAAGCTGGCCCTCCAAGCCGCCGCCGCGAAGAAGCAGGAGGCGCGCCGCGCCCATCTGCAATCCTATGTCGACCGTTTTCGCTATAAGGCCGACAAGGCGCGCCAGGCCCAATCGCGCCTCAAGATGCTCGCCCGCATGGAGCCCATTGCCGCGGCCATCGAGGGCAGCGTCGCCCCGATCCGCTTTCCCGAGCCCGAAGAACTGCCCCCACCGCTCCTCAAGGCCGAGCAGGCCGAGGTCGGCTATGACGGGCGCGCGGTGCTGGGGCGGGTCTCGTTTCGCATCGATCAGGACGACCGCATTGCGCTCCTTGGCGCCAACGGCCAGGGCAAGTCGACACTCGCAAAACTGATCGCAGGGCGCCTGGCGCCGATGAACGGCGTCTGCGATGCCACGCGCAAGCTGCGCATCGGCTATTTCGCCCAGCACCAGGCCGATGAACTGGTGGCCGCCGAGACCCCCCTCGATCACCTGCGCCGCGCGCTGCCCGATCTTCTGCCCGGCGCGCTGCGTGCACGCCTCGCCGCAGGCGGCATTGGCGCCGAGATCGCCGAGACCCCGGTGGCCTCGCTCTCGGGCGGGCAGAAGGCGCGGCTGCTCCTGATCCTCTCGGCCCTCGATGCGCCGCATCTGATCATTCTCGACGAGCCCACCAACCACCTCGACATCGAGAGCCGCGAGGCGCTGGTCGAGGCGCTCAACGACTACAAGGGCGCCGTCATCCTGATCACCCACGATGCCCACCTCGTCACCCTGGTCGCTGAGCGGCTCTGGCTGGTCAAGGATGGTCGCGTTGCGCCCTACGAGGGCGATATGGACGACTACCGCCGCCTGCTCCTGAGCGCCGACGACACCGGCCCACGCACCAGCGACACCCAGCCCTCGGCCAAAAAGGCCAGCCGGCGATCCTCGGCCGAGGTGCGCCGTGTGCTCGCCCCCCTCCAGGCCGAGGTGCGCGCTTGCGAGGAGCGCTTGGAGAAGGTCGCGGCCATGCTGGAGAAGATCGACGCGCGTCTGGGTGACCCTGCACTCTACGACGGCCCCACCGACCGGATCGAGGCGCTCCAGATCAAGCGCGGCGAGATCTTGGCCGCCCAAGAGCGTGCTGAAGCGCTCTGGCTGGCGGCTGAAGAAAAGCTGGAAAATCAGCAGAGTATGCTTGGTGCGCCGGCGGATTAGGCCACCGGCAGATCGCTAAAAATAGCGTTAATTCGCCGTTGTTTACATTTCTGAACACGGTCTTGACTGGCGGCGGCCACACTCCCCTCGCGCAAATCTTGAGCGTAACCAAGGAGTACCGCATGACTGCCGACACACACCCCCGCGATGGCCTGCCGATGCTGTTTGCCGCCGGTTTGACCCTGGTGTTGCAAGCCTTCACGCTCTCAGGCCCCGACCTGTTCTACGGACTACTCTCGACGGCGGTGCTGTTTGGCTATGCCGGGGTGCGCCTCTCGCGCCCTGCGCCTGCCTCGGCGCTCAGTACCGCCTGAGCCAGCGGCTGCGCGCTTGACGCCGGCGGGGCGGGCGTCCACCAAGGCATGGCAGGCCTTGGGCTGAGGAGCGGGCAATGGACGACTGGCAGAGCACCATCCAGGACGCACGGCCCTATAAGATGGCGCTGCTGTTGCTCATCCTCGGCATCGGGCTGTTCTCGCTCTATCGCGCCCGGCTCGGCGCAGCCGTGCAACACGCGGCGATCTGGGTGCTGATCTTCGGCGGCGTCATCGTGCTCTATGGCTTTCGCGAGGTGCTGCTCAGCGAACTCAACCCCAGCACCGCCCAAGTGCGCGACGCCGAGACGCTGGTCTTGGCGCGCGCCCAGGATGGCCACTTCCGCGCGCGGGTGACGGTCGAGGGGGTGCCGGTCGAGATGCTGGTCGACACCGGCGCAACCCGCATTGTGCTGAGCCGCGCCGACGCCGCCCGCCTGGGCCTTGCCCCCGAGGTCTACGATCTGCGCGTGCGCACGGCCAACGGCGTGGTGCGCGCCGCCTCGGTGCGCCTCGACAGCGTGCGCCTTGGCACCTTCGAGGACCGCAACGTCGCGGCCATGGTCACATCGAGCCCTTTGGACATCTCGCTCCTCGGCATGGGCTATCTCGACCGTTTCGCCAGCATCACCTTTGCCGGCGACCGGCTGATCCTCAAGCGCTAGAGCGGTGGTCCTGGAGCGCCCGGCACTGGAGTGGGGGGCCAACGACACCCCGCGCTCGCTGCGGTTTGGCGATACCTACTACGCCAGCGCCGACGGGCGCGCCGAGGCCGAGCATGTCTTCCTGGCCGGCAACGATCTGCCCCGCCGCTGGGCCGGGATGGCCGAGGGCACGCGCTTTCACCTAGCCGAAGTGGGGTTTGGCACCGGGCTGAATTTCCTCACCACCCTCGCGCACTGGCAAGCCGCCTCGCCGCGCGCGCGCCTGCTCTACACCGCCTTCGAATTTGCCCCCCATGGAGAGGCTGACCGCCGCCGCGCTCTTGCCCCCTGGCCGGGTCTCTTGGCGATCGGTGCGCCCTATCTGGCCGCGATGCCCGAGAGGCCTGGCTGGCACTGTTTCTCAGTAGGGACGGTCTGCCTGCGCCTTGGCCTGGGTGATGCCAACACGCTGATCCCCGCCATGGCGCCCCCCGCCGACGCCTGGTATCTGGACGGCTTCAGCCCCGCGAAAAACCCCGAAGCCTGGGGATCGGGGCTGCTCCGCGCTGTGGCCCGCTACACCGCACCGGGGGGCAGTTTTGCGACGTTCACCGCCGCGGGGCACGTGCGCCGAACGCTCAGCGAGGCGGGCTTTAGGGTCGAGCGCTGCGCAGGCTTTGGTCACAAACGCCACATGTCACGGGGGTGGCGTAGTTAGAGTGCTGGGCGCGCCTCACGCCCGCGGCTCGATGCGCTGATGGCGTGCGCGCGCACCGCGCTCGATGGCCGCAGCCGCCAGGCGCCCGACGCGCAGTTCGTGGCGCAGGATCTCCAAGAGCCGCGCTTCGGTCTGGGAGACATGGCCGTCGGCAGCCGCCACATCGCAGGCCAGCGCATAGGCCGTCTCACGCAAATGATCGGGCAAGGCGGCCTCCACCAGGCCGACCAGCGCGTCGATGCCGTCCTCCTCGACGAAGAGATCGGCCACCATGCCGGAGACGAAGCGGATGCGGTCCTTGTCGTAGCCCCCGAAGACGGGCAGCAGATCGATCACCGTGCTGATCGCCACCATCTCCGCCTCGGCGACCTCTTCGTCAGCGGCAGCGATGGCGACCATGACGGCGACCAGGGCATCCTGGGGACCGAGGGGATCGGGCGAGCCGAAGGGATCGGAACTCATGGCGGCCTCTTGGCTGATTGGGCAGGGACTGGCGCGGGAACGGGCGGGGCCGCACTTTAGGCAGGTGCGGCCCCGCAGGCAACCGGGGCATGCAGTTGACCCCAAGCGCGGCTTTGGCTAGCGCAGAGACGTTCCACCGAGCAAGAGAGCCCCCGATGACCCAAGAGCGCACCGCCGCCCTCACCTCCAAGGCCTGGCCCTTTGAAGAGGCGCGCAAGCTGCTCAAACGCGTTGAGAAGGCGCCTCCCGAAAAGGGCTATGTGCTGTTCGAGACCGGCTATGGCCCCTCCGGCCTGCCCCACATCGGCACCTTTGGCGAGGTGGCGCGCACGACCATGGTGCGCCGGGCCTTCGAAGCGCTCTCAGATATCCCGACCCGCCTGATCTGTTTCTCCGACGATCTGGACGGCATGCGCAAGGTGCCCGACAATGTGCCCAACCCCGAGGCACTGGCCGAGCATCTGCAAAGGCCGCTCAGCGCCGTGCCCGATCCCTTCGGCACGCACGAGAGCTTTGCCGCGCACAACAACGCGCGCCTGTGCGCGTTTCTCGATCGTTTCGGCTTCGAATACGAGTTCATTTCGGCGACCGAGTTCTACCGTGCGGGACGTTTCGACGAGATCCTGCTGCGCGCCGCCGAGCGCTACGACGCGCTGATGGACGTCATGCTGCCCACCCTCGGCGAAGAGCGCCGGGCGAGCTATTCGATCTTCCTGCCGATCTCGCCCACCACCGGGCGCGTGCTCTATGTGCCGATCCGCCATGTCGATGCCAAGGCAGGCACGGTGAGCTTTGAGGATGAGGACGGGCGCGAGGCCACGGTGCCCGTCACCGGCGGTCATGTGAAGCTGCAATGGAAGCCCGATTTCGGCGCGCGCTGGGCGGCCCTCGGCGTCGATTTCGAGATGTTCGGCAAGGACCACGCCACCAACGCCCCGATCTACGACAAGATCTGCCGCATCCTCGGCGTCCCCGCCCCGGCGCACTACATCTACGAACTGTTTCTCGATCAGAACGGCGAGAAGATCTCCAAATCCAAGGGCAATGGCCTCTCCATCGAGGAGTGGCTGCGCTATGCCAGCCCCGAGAGCCTATCGCTCTTTATGTACCAAAAGCCGCGCGCGGCGAAGCGGCTGTTCTTCGATGTCATCCCCAAGGCCGTCGACGAATACCACCAGCACCTGCGCGCCTATCCGGGGCTTGAGATGGACAAACGCCTGGCAAGCCCGGTCTGGGCGATCCATGGGGCGGAGGCGCCCGCCTCCGATCTGGCGGTCTCGTTTCAGATGCTGCTCAATCTGGCCTCTGCCGCCTCGGCTGAGGACAAGGCCGTGCTCTGGGGCTTCATCCGCAAATACGCGCCAGAGGCCAGCCCCGAGACCCATCCGGGCCTGGACGCCGCCGCCGAAGGTGCGGTGCGCTACTTCGAGGATTTCGTGCGCCCAGCCAAAGCCTACCGCGCACCGACCGAGCAGGAGCGTGCCGCACTCGCCGATCTGGCCGCCCGCCTGCGCGCTTGGGAGGGCGAAACCGGGGACGAAGCGCTGCAGAACGTGGTGTTTGCCGTGGGGCGCGAACACGGCTTCGAGCCGCTGAGAGAGTGGTTCAAGGCGATCTACGAGGTGCTGCTCGGCGCCAGCCAGGGCCCGCGTTTCGGCGGCTTCATCGCGCTCTATGGGGTCGAGGAGACGGCTAGCCTGATCGAAAGCGCACTCGATGGGGCGCTGGCGGGGGCGGCATGACGTCCTGATCTGCCGGAGAGTTCAGCTTCGCGCCAGCGTGGCGATGCGGGTTTGCAAGGTGGGCGGGTCGGCCTCGGCCAGTGTCGTATAGTCGATGCCGGTGCGCTGAAGGCGGCGCCGCCCGTCGATGGCCTTGAGCGGCTCGCCAGGGCAGAGCCGCATCAAGCGCTGTCCGCGCGAGAGCACCCGCACCGCACGGTGGCGCGGATCGCGCGCGATGCGGCCTACCAATGTCTCGACCGCTGATGGCTCGCCTTCGAGTGCCTGCAGAAACTGCCGGGTGTCGTAGTAGAGAAAGCCGGTGATGCCGATTTTGGCGTTGGCGGCGCGGCAGCCTCTCAGGATCGTGGCGATGGCGTCGTCGCTCAGAACGAACACCGGGCGGCTGATGTAGACCAGGCCGGTCAGCATGGCAGCGCGCCGGGATGAGCGGGGCGGGCGTTTCGGTCGGGCATCGGTATCGACAACGCAATCATTACCTGCACACGTCATTGAACTAAACCGGTCGGGCTGGCGCATAACGGTTGCGCATGCAATGGTTTGCAACCGTCAACGCTATTTATTAAGAAGTGTGAAACTTGGTTAAAATAAGGTTAATGCTACTGTCGCGATGCCGCCCAGACAAAGAGCTGCGAAAATCCGCCGCGCGTCTGCGCATCGCCTCCCCGGATCGTGCCCGTGCAAGGCGCCGGGGCAGCTCCCGAATGAGCGTCACTCCCCAGCCGCTGCCAGCGAGGCCAAGAGATCGGCAAAACGCTCGCCCTGCACCGCCACATGGGCACGCATGGTCTGCCCCGCCCGCTCAGCCTCGCCCGCGCCGATGGCGGCCAGGATCGCACCGTGTTCGGCATGGGAGGTGCGTAAGCGGTCGCGCGCGCGCAGTTGCAGGCGCCGGTAGGGCTTGAGGCGTTTTTGCAGCGCATCGGCCTGCTCGATCAGAAAGGCGTTGCGCGCGGCGGTGCGGATCAGGGCGTGCAGGTGTTCGTTGGCGTAGTAATAGGCATCGCCGTCGTCCGCCGCGGCTGCCTCGGCGCAGGCGGCATGGGCGCGACTGAGGGCGTCCAGATCGGCGGCACTGGCACGGCGCGCCGCCCGCGCGGCCGCCATCGCCTCCAACTCGGCCATGACCTCG
The DNA here is from genome assembly GCA_038750185.1 of Pseudomonadota bacterium. GTDB lineage: Bacteria > Pseudomonadota > Alphaproteobacteria > Rhodobacterales > Rhodobacteraceae > Thermohalobaculum. Next base: position 6,888 of record JBCDHK010000010.1, on the reverse strand, counting down.
AACATCTCCATCAATCGCACGGGGCCGATCTCAGCCACGACGGCGCCGCGATGGGGACGGGCCTCGATCAAACCGGCAGCGGCCAAATGCGAGAGCGCCTCGCGGATTGGTGTGCGCGAGACGCCAAAGCGCGCCGCCAGCGCCGGCTCCTCCAGGCGTTCGCCCGGGCGCAGACGGCCGATCAGGATCTCTTCCTCCAGCGCATCGCGCAGCGCATCGGCGCGTTTTGCCATGGCAACCTCCGATACGCACAGCATACTCGGGCTTTTGTCGGCATCAAGCAGCAAGGTGTATACAATATCGTTGATCGTGAACACGCACTTGGCTAAGACCCTATCAACGAACCGCCTGTGGCGATTCGTCACAATAGAAACGATACAATGGGCCAAAGCGCCCAGCTCAGGGAGATCCCATGAAACCGACCAGGATTGCCGCCGCCGCGCTTGGCCTTGCCCTGCTCGCCGGCACCGCCCCCGCCGCCGATCTCAAGCTCTCGCACCAGTGGTCGACCTCGGACGTGCGCCACAAGGTCTCCGAGATCGTGGCCGAGGAAGTTGCTGCCGCCGATGTTGGGCTCAAAATCCGCATCTATCCCTCGCGCTCGCTGTTTAAGCCGCGCGAGCAGTACCGCCCGCTCTCGCGCGGCCAGCTCGATATGTCGGTGCTGCCCTTGGCCTATGCCGCGGGCGAGCGCCCGGCCTATAATCTCACGCTGATGCCGGGGCTGGTGAAAAACCACGACCACGCCGCGCGGCTGAACGACAGCGCGTTCATGGCCGAGATCGAGAAGATCATGGCCGAAGACGACGTCATGGTGCTGGTGCATGGCTATCTGGCGGGCGGTTTTGTCGGTAAGGACCGCTGCATCACCTCGCCTGCGGATGTGGCGGGCCTCCAGACCCGCGCCGCCGGTAAGTCCTTTGAGCAAATGCTGGCGGCGGCTGGCGCTTCGATCGCCTCGATGGCGTCCTCCGAGATCTACACCGCGATGCAGACCGGCGTACTCGATGCCGCCAACACCTCGTCGTCGTCGTTTGTGAGCTACCGGATTTATGAGCAGGTGTCGTGCTTTACGCCGGCGGGCGATGTGGCGCTTTGGTTCATGTATCAGCCGCTGCTCATCAATAAATCCACCTTCGAGGGCCTGACCGAAGAGCAACAGGCGGCCATGCTGCGCGGTGCCGAGAAGGCGCAAGCGTTCTATCTCGAAGAGGCCAAAAAGGCCGATGCTGCGGCGGCGGCGACCTTTGCCGAGCAGGGTGTCGAGATCGCCGAGATGAGCGCTGCGGACTTCGAGGCGTGGCGTGCGGTGGCGATGGAGTCGTCCTACAAGACTTTCATCGAGGCCACGCCCGACGGCCAGCGCCTGCTCGATCTCGCCCTCTCCGTCGAGTGATGCCAAAGAGCGGGGGAGCCTGCGCTCCTCCGCCGTGGTACAGCCAGGAGGGCGTCCGATGTCCCAGTCCAGCGCCGGGCACCCCTCGGCCAACCCGCAGAAGCGCCATCCCGTAAGCCGTGTGATCGGTATGCTCTCGACCGTCTCCGGGGTGAGTGCGGCGCTGATGATCGTCACTGCGGTCGCGCTCACCTGCCAGATGATCTGGATCCGCTTTGTGCTCAACGGCTCGACGATCTGGCAGACCGAAGCGGTGATCTACCTGATGATCGGTGCGACGCTGCTCGGCCTGCCCTATGTGCAAAAGCTGCGCGGGCATGTGAACGTCGATCTTCTGGCGCTGGTACTGCCGCCTCGGGGGCGGCGCGTGCTGGCCTTGGTGACGCTCGCCCTGACCATCGCCGTGATCGCCGCCATGGCCTTCTACGGCTTTGAGATGTGGGCCATCGCCTTTGAGCGCGGCTGGACCTCCGACACCGTCTGGGGGGTCAAGCTATGGATCCCTTATCTGGCGATGCCGGTGGGTTTCGGGCTCTATCTGCTCCAGCTTTGCGCCGATCTGATCGATGTGTTGACCGGCGCCGACGATCCGCTCGCCGCCGGCCATGGTGCTGCGGCTGAGGAGAGTGCCTGATGGACCCGATTACCCTGGGCGCCATTGTGGCGCTGGTCACCATCGTGGTGCTGTTCTCCGGTGTCTCGGTGGCAGCCGGGCTGTTGATCGTCGCCGCGCTCTTCATGGTGATCTTCGACGGCGTCGGCGCGCTCGAACTCCTGCCCGAGATCTTCTTTGCCAAGCTCAACAATTTCGCGCTGCTCTCGATCCCGATGTTTATCATCATGGGCGCAGCCATCGCCTCGACGCGGGCGGGCGCCGATCTCTACGAGGCGCTGGAGCGCTGGCTGACGCGGGTGCCGGGCGGCCTGGTGATCTCCAATCTCGGCGCCTGTGCGCTGTTTGCCGCCATGTCGGGCTCGTCACCAGCCACCTGTGCCGCCATCGGCAAGATGGGCATCCCGGAGATGCGAAAGCGCGGCTATCCGGACGGCGTGGCCGCGGGCTCGATTGCGGCGGGGGGCACGCTCGGCATCCTGATCCCGCCCTCGGTGACCATGATCGTCTACGGCATCGCCACCGAGACCTCGATCGGGCGCCTCTTCCTGGCCGGCGTCTTCCCAGGACTGCTGCTGGTCGGCCTCTTCATGGCCTGGTCGATCTATTCGACCTGGGCGTCCGGCAACGCCGAACTGGCGCTGGCACGCGTGCGCTACACCATGCGCGAAAAGCTCGAAGTCCTGCCCCGCGTCGCGCCTTTCATCGTCATCATCCTGGGCGTGCTCTATGCGCTCTACGGCGGGGTTGCCACGCCTTCGGAGACCGCTGCCGTCGGCGCGCTCCTTTGTGTGCTGGTCGCGGTGGTGCTCTACCGGCTCTGGTCGTTCACCGCGCTCTGGACGGTGCTGCGCGATTCGACGCGCGAGTCGGTGATGATCCTCTTCATCATCGGCGCGGCGGGCGTGTTCTCCTACATGCTGTCGTTTCTGTTCATCACCCAGGAAATCGCCGCCTGGATCGGCTCGCTCGACGTCAATCGCTGGACGCTGATGCTGGCCATCAACGTCTTCCTGCTGGTCTCCGGGTTTTTCCTGCCGCCAGTGGCCGTGATCCTGATGGCAGCCCCCATCCTGTTGCCGATCATCACCAACGCGGGCTTCGATCCCTACTGGTTTGCCGTGGTGCTCACGATCAACATGGAGATCGGCTTGATTTCGCCGCCCGTCGGCCTCAACCTCTATGTCATCAACGGCATCGCCCCCGACATCCGCCTCAAGACCATCCTGTGGGGGTCGCTGCCATATGTGGGCTGCATGGTGGTGGCGATTGTGATCCTGTCGATCTTTCCAGGGCTTGCCACCTGGCTGCCTGAGGTGGTGATAGGCCCGTGAGGGCCTGGGGCTGAGGAGGGGCGCGATGCGCACCAGCGATCTGCTCTATGATCTGCTTGCCAAGGTGAGCGAGGTTGGCCGCTCGCTCTCCTCGCTGTCCGAGCGTGCGGCCGGTGCCTCCCCCGAAGCGCTTGCCGGGCTCTGCCAGGATCTGCTCACCGGGCGCGGCGAGGCGACCGGCTTGGCGCTCGCCCGCCAGATCCTGGAGCGGGTCAAGGTGCTCTCGACTGCCGAGCGGGCTGCGTTCTTCGAGGCGCTGCGCACCCGCTTTGGCGTCAATCCCGAGCGACTGAGGCGCGCGGTCGAGCGCTGGCAGGCCGAGCCGAGCGACGAGGCCGCCCGCGCGCTCCACGCCGCCGCCGAACCCCGCGCCCAAGAACTGATCCGCCAACTAAACCGCGTCCCCGGCGCCACCGCGACGCTGGTCGCCATGCGCCGCGATCTGATCCGTGCCATGGCGGAGAACCCGGGGTTGCGGGGGCTCGACGAAGACTTCCGCCATCTCTTCGGCTCCTGGTTCAACCGCGGCTTCTTGGAGTTGCGCACCATCGACTGGTCAACGCCCGCGGCCATCCTGGAGAAGATCATCCGCTATGAGGCCGTCCATGCCATCGCGGACTGGGACGATCTGCGCCGCCGCGTCGCCGCCCCCGATCGCAGGCTCTACGCCTTCTTCCATCCAGCCCTGACCCAGGAGCCGCTGATCTTTGTCGAGGTGGCCCTGACCGAGGCGATCCCATCCGCCATCGGCCCGATCCTGACCGAGGAACGCCCCGAGCTTGCCCCCAAGCGCGCCACCACGGCGGTGTTCTACTCGATCTCCAACTGCCAGGAGGGCCTGCGCGGTGTCTCCTTTGGCAATTTCCTGATCAAGCAGGTGGTCGAGGATCTCCAGGCCGAGTTTCCAGGCTTGCGCACATTCGTCACGCTGTCGCCGGTGCCGGGCCTGCGCGCCTGGGCGCTGGAGCATGCTGTGGGCGAGGAACAGGCCATGGTCGAGGCGCTGGAGAGCGACAAGGCCGTCGCTGCCGAGGCACTGGCGCCGCTTGCTGCGCGCTATCTCGTCGAGGCACGCCATCCGCGCGGTGGCGCGCTCGATCCGGTGGCGCGCTTTCACCTCGGCAACGGGGCGCGGCTCGAACAGATCAACACCGGTGCCGACACTTCTGAGCGCGGACGCCGGAACGCCTGGGGCGTAATGGTCAACTACCTCTACGACCTGGACCACATCGAGAAAAACCACGAGGCCTACGCCGAGGAAGGCGCCATCGCCACTGCCTCCCAGGTGCGCCGTCTGCTGAAATCCCGCCGCACCGCCGCCTCGGCCTGAAGGAGGCCCCATGACCAACCACCTCGCCACCGCTCTCGGGCTGGCCGATCCTGCCCGCCACGACCGCCGTTTCGCCTCCATGGAGGACGGGCGGCATTACAGCTATGCCCATGTCGAGCAGGTCTCGGCGCGTTTTGCCGCGGCACTCGTGGCGCTTGGCGTGACACCCGGGGATCGCGTGGCGGTGCAGGTGGACAAAAGCATCGAGGCGGTGATGCTCTATCTGGGCGCGGTGCGCGCGGGCGCGATATTCCTGCCACTCAACACCGCCTACACCGCCGCCGAGATCAACTACTTCCTCGGTGATGCCGAACCGGCGCTGTTCGTCTGCGCACCCGCCCACCACGACGCGCTAGCCCCCGTGGCCGCGCGCCACAACGCGCGGATCGAGACCATGGGCGTCTGGACACCGGAGGCCGCCGACAACGGCTCGCTGTTCGGACACATCCCCGAGGCGGCGGCGTTTGACGACATCGCCCGCACCGCCGACGATCTGGCCGCCATCCTCTACACCTCGGGCACCACGGGGCGTTCCAAGGGGGCGATGCTCTCGCACGCCAATCTGGCCTCCAACGCCGAGACCCTGGCCGCCCACTGGCGCTTTACCCCCGAGGACGTGCTGATCCACGCCCTGCCGATCTTTCACACCCACGGGCTGTTCGTGGCCACCAACACCGCGCTGGTGGCGGGCAGTGCGCTGCTGTTTCGCACGAAATTCGATCCTGTGCAGACGTTACAGGACATGGCCAAGGCCACGGCCTTGATGGGCGTGCCGACCTTCTACACGCGTCTGCTCGACCAAGAGGGCCTGACCCGCGAGGCCACGAACGCCATGCGCCTCTTCGTCTCGGGCTCGGCGCCGCTCCTGGCCGAGACCCACGAACGCTGGCACGCGCGCACCGGCCACGCCATCCTGGAGCGCTATGGCATGACCGAAACCAACATGAACACCTCCAATCCTTACGAGGGCGTGCGCCGGGCGGGCACCGTCGGCCAAGCGCTGCCCGGGGTCGAGGTGATCGTCACCGACCCCGAGAGCGGGCAGGCGCTGCCCACGGGCGAGACCGGGATGGTCGAGGTGCGCGGGCCGAACGTCTTTCAGGGTTATTGGCGCATGCCTGAGAAGACCGCCGAGGAAAAGCGCGACAACGGCTTCTTCATCACCGGCGATCTGGGGCGTTATGACGAGGACGGCTATCTCTCCATCGTGGGCCGGGCCAAGGATCTGGTGATCTCGGGCGGCTACAACGTCTATCCCAAGGAGGTCGAGACCGCGCTCGATACTGTCGAAGGCGTGGTCGAGAGCGCCGTGATCGGCCTGCCCCACCCCGACTTCGGCGAGGGCGTGGCGGCGGTGGTGGTGCGCTCGGACGCAGCGCTCACCGAAGAGGCGCTGGTGGCGGCGGTGGCAGGCGATCTGGCGCGCTATAAGCAGCCGCGGCGGGTGTTTTTCGTCGAGGCGCTGCCGCGCAACACCATGGGCAAGGTGCAAAAGAAAGATCTACGCCAGACCTACGCCGAGGCCTTCCAGCCCGAGGCTAAAGCCGGGTGAGGGCCTCTCCAGGCTGCAACTGCCCGCAGAGGATGCCACGCCAGTTGACGATCGGGGCCTCGGCAAAACGCGCATGGACCGGATTATCACGCTCCAGCACACCCAGGCGCGCCAGTAGTGCCGTGACTGCCGCAGAAGACGCCGCGTCGTCGCCGTCGTCGATCTTGAGGGCGAGGCCGAGCCCTAAGGTTGGCAGCGCCGCCATGTAGACCCCTGCCGCCCCAGATTTGAGCGCCACCCCCGCGCCGCAGGCGCGCATCAGGTCGGTGGTGGCGTCTCCTTCGGCGGCGACCAGATGCGGGTGGGCCGCCATCGCCTCTCGCAGCCGCTGTGCCGCTCGGGAGCGTGCGCCCTCAAGCGCGGTCTCGGCGGCGGCAAAGCGCGCCATAGCCGTGGCCAGCCCCGCCAACGAGACGGCGAAATTGGGGGCTGAGCAGCCGTCGATGGCGTGCTGGGTGACGTCATAGTCACAGATTTCCGAGAGTGCGGCGCGCACGGCCTCTTGCACCGGATGGCCGGGCTCGGCGTATTCGGGGCCGCCACCGAAGTGTGTGGCGGCGGTCAAAAACCCTGCGTGCTTGCCCGAGCATTGGTTGTGCAACTGACTTGGGGCTGTGCCTGCCCGGGCTAGCGCCACCCGCGAGGCGCGGTGCTTGGGGGCAT
>JBCDHK010000009.1:0-27817 GCA_038750185.1 Pseudomonadota bacterium | reverse complement strand
TCGGTGCCCACGAACGCGTCGTTGGAGGGCAACACCATGGCGGCGAGGCTGAGCAGCGGCGTCAGGGTCGGATCGGTGACGTCGATGTTGGCGAAGGTGGTCTCGGCGGTGGCGATGGGACCTGCGGCGCCGGTGATCACGCCGCCTTGGCCTTCCGGGTTGGCGCCCAGGAGATCGTCGACGATGGCGCTGAACGTGCCGTCTTCGGCAATGGCTTCGAGGCCGGGCGCGGTCGTCCCGCCCACATCGAACAGATCAAAGCCGCCATCGTGCAGGCCAAACCAGAACGGGGTGAGGAAGGTGCCGCCGGTGGGGCTGTCGTTGGTGACGGTAATGCGTAGCGTGGTCATGGGTGTCTCCTATCGTACGCGATGGCGCTGCTGGGGAGTGAACGCCTTCACGCGTGAAGAGACACAGTTGGTTCTAGGTTGTCCGTACACATTACATCGCGCGCGCGTGAGTTTGCGCGAGGATTTCTTGTGTTTCTATTCAATATTCCACAGCGTATGTTAATAGTATATTTACGAAATATGCCGCGGGTTGAATCCGGCGATCTCACCCGAAAAGGCCACACTGCCCCATCGGTGCCCAGACACTTGGGGAAAATGCTGCTCAGTCGCGGTCGTTGCCAAAGCGCGGGTCGCGCGCCGCGCTGCCGTCGGTGGGCGAGGAGCCCAGATTGCGCAGCACATCGCTGAATACACGCTCGACCAAGGTGTCGCTGCCGGTGCCCTCTTCCCGACGCGCTGCCGTCTCTATCCGCCGCGGCGCAGGCGCGCGCACCACAGGCGTCTGGCGTGGCGGGGCGCCGGCCTCCATGGCAAGCGGCGCCGGGGTCAGCCCGTTGTGCAGGCGTGCTGCGACCTCGCGAAAGATGTCCGCCGGCAGGCCGCCGCCGGTGACACCGGTCAGCGGTTTGTTGTCGTCGTTCCCCATCCAGACGCCGATGGTATAGGCCGAGGTAAAGCCGATAAACCACGCATCGCGCGCGGCCTGGGTGGTGCCGGTCTTGCCCGCCACTTGCCAGCCGTTGAGGCGTGCGCGCCCCCCGGTGCCGGCTTCGACGACGCGGTGGAGCATCCAGGTCAGCCGCCGCGCGTTCTGTGCTGAGAGCGCCTGCACCTCGCCCCCACTGGCATGGCTGAGGAGCGGCGTGCGGTCTTCGCGCAGGCGCAGCGTGCGGATCGCCCAGGGCTGGGTAACGCGCCCACCAGCAGCAATCGTGGCATAGACGCCGCTCATATCGACCAGCGTCGCCTCCGAGGTGCCAAGCGCCACTGCAGGCCCTGGTGCGAGCGGCGTGGCGATGCCCATGGTCTGGGCCAGCGTCCGCACCCGCTCGCGCCCGGCCTGCTCCGAGACACGCACGGCGGCGGTGTTGAGCGAGCGGGTCAGCGCCTCGGCCAGCGTGACCGTGCCGCGGTAGCGCCGGTCATAGTTTTCGGGCGTCCAGGAGCCGATCCTGAGCGGCGCGTCTTGCACGGTGCTCTGTGGCGAGAGCCCGGCTTCGAGCCCTGCGGCATAGACCACCGCCTTGAAGGCGCTGCCGGTCTGGCGCTTGGCTTGGGCTGCGCGGTTGAAGTGGCCCGCGCCCCCGTCGCGCCCGCCGACCATGGCACGCACGGCGCCTTCGCGGTCGAGCACCACCACCGCGGCCTGGGCGCGGCTGGAGGCTTTGACCTTGTCGGCGAAGACCCGTTCCACCCCGGCTTCGGCGGCGGCTTGGGCGCGGGCGTCGAAGGTGGTCTCGATCACCACGTCCTCGGTGGTGGTGCGGGTGAGGTAGTCGGGGGCGGTCTCCATCACCCAATCGGCAAAATGGGCGCCGGTGCGCGCTTTGGCAGCACGCGAGAGCGAGGCCGGATTGGCCAGCGCCTCATAGACTTGGGCCTCGCTCAGATAGCCCTGTTCGTGCATCAGGCCGACGATGACACTGGCGCGCCCCTGCGCGCGGTCGAGATCGTTGGTGGGCGCATAGCGCGAGGGCGCGCGCAGGAGCCCGGCCAACATGGCCGCCTCGGCAGGCGTGAGCCCGCGCGCCGATTTGCCGAAATAGCGCTGGGCCGCGGCCTCGAAGCCATAGGTGCCCGCGCCCAGGTAGACCCGGTTGAGATAGATCGAGAGGATTTCGTCCTTGGCGTATTTCAGCTCCAAGGCCAGTGCCATGGGCACTTCTTTGATCTTGCGCTCCAGGCTGCGCTCGGCATTGAGAAAGACGTTCTTGGCCACCTGCTGGGTGAGCGTCGAGCCGCCCTGGACGACGCGCCCGGCTTGGAGGTTGGTCCAAAGCGCGCGGGCGATGCCGCGGGGATCGACGCCGATGTGGCGCCAATACCGCCGGTCCTCGGCGGCGATGACGGCGTGGATCAGATGGGGCGAGACGTCGTCGGCGCGCAGATCGCCGCCGTATTGCTCGCCGCGCCAGGCAAAGACCGAGCCCTGGCGGTCGAGCAGCGTCACCGAGCCTGCGGCGCGGGCGTCGAAGAGGGCGTCTGCTTCGGGCAGCGTGGTGTAGTAGTGCGCGGTGGCGCCTGCCACCACCAGCCCCGCCACCAGTCCGACCCGCCAGACAAACCCGAAAGCGAGGGCGACGCTGGCGAGCACCACCGCCCGCACGGCACGTCCGACCAGACCCGGGCCGGGGCGTGTCTTGGGCTTGGACGTCTTTGCCGCCGCCTCGGCCTTGGGGGTCGTCTTGGGCGCGGTCTTCGGGGTCGGTTTGCTGCGCATGGGAAGCTGCCTCGCGTTTTGTTCAGATATCGCGCAAACCGGGCGCGCCGCCAAGGCCGTGTGCGGTTTGGGCGCTGCGGCGTGGTCGCATCGATGCCAAGCGTTGCCGCACTGCCGCGCCTTTGGCCGACAGTGAGTGACCACGAGAGCGGCATATCGCCTATACTTTAGGCAATTGTTGTCGTATCCAAGACGCCCTGCCACCAAATCACCTGAACACGCAACGGCTTGGCGCTCCCGCCCCCAAGTGGCACCGATCTTGAGTAAGACAGTCGTGGCTGGGGCCGCCAGTCCCATCGAAACCGGGGAGAGACATGAAACTGATCATCGCCGTGATTAAACCCTTCAAGCTGGAGGAAGTCCGCCAGTCCCTGACCCAATTGGGCGTCCAAGGGCTGATGGTCTCCGAAGTGAAGGGCTACGGTCGCCAGAGCGGCCACACCGAGATCTATCGCGGCGCGGAATACGTCGTGAACTTCGTACCCAAGATCAAGATCGAAATGGTCGTCCCCGACGATCAAGTCGACCAGATCATCACCACCATCTCCAACGCCGCACGCACCGGCAAGATCGGCGACGGCAAGATCTTTGTCTCCGGCATCGACGCCGCCGTGCGTGTGCGCACCGACGAACGCGACGAAGACGCGCTGTGAGCGCTGCCCCCCACAGGAAGGAAAGACGCAACCCATGATCAAGCATTCGATCCTTGCAGCCCTGGCGGTCTTGGCGCTCCTCGCCGCCGATCCGGCGTGGGCCCAAGAGACGACCACCGCCGCAGAGACTGCGACCGAAGTCGTCCCCAGCGCCCCGGCCGAGCCCGCCGCCGAACCAACCCCGCCCGCCATCGTGCCCGAGCACTCGGTGTTCATCCTGAACACGCTGTTGTTCCTGATCGGCGGCTTCTTGGTCATGTTCATGGCCGCGGGCTTTTGCATGCTCGAAGCCGGGCTGGTGCGCTCCAAAAACGTCGCCATGCAGTGCACCAAGAACATCTCGTTGTTCTCGATTGCGGCCATCGGCTACTGGGTGATCGGCTATAACCTGATGTATCCGCTCGGCACTTGGTCGATCGGCACCGACGAGACCGGGGGCTATCTCTCGGGTGTGTTCGGGCTGGCGATCCTGGAGGCCGTCGGCATCGGCGCCGAAGACGCCGACGACATCTCCTATGCCTCCACCGGCTCGGACTACTTCTTCCAGCTGATGTTCTGTGCGGCCACCGCCTCCATCGTCTCGGGCGCCCTGGCCGAGCGCATCAAGCTCTGGCCCTTCCTGATCTTCACCTTCGTGCTGACGGCGATCATCTACCCGATCCAGGCGTCCTGGAAGTGGGGCGGTGGTTTCCTCGACAGCCAGTTCGGCTTTCAGGATTTCGCGGGCTCGACCGTGGTCCATTCCGTCGGCGGCTGGGCGGCACTGGCCGGGGCGCTGATCCTCGGTGCGCGCATCGGCAAATACAAGGACGGGCGCGTCCAGCCCATGCCGGGCTCCTCGCTGCCCTTGGCCACGCTCGGGACGTTCATCCTCTGGCTCGGCTGGTTTGGCTTTAATGGCGGCTCGCAGCTGGCCATGGGCTCGGTCGGCGATGTGGCGGATGTCTCGCGCATCTTCGCCAACACCAACGCGGCGGCGGCCGGCGGTGTGGTCACGGCCATCATCCTGACCCAGCTGCTCTACGGCAAGGTCGATCTCACCATGGCCTTGAACGGCTGTCTGGCCGGTCTGGTCTCGATCACCGCCGAGCCGCTTGCTCCGTCGCTTGGCTGGGCAACGCTGGTCGGTGCTGTCGGCGGGGCCATCGTGGTCTTCACCGTGCCCATGCTGGACAAGCTGCGCATCGACGACGTGGTCGGCGCCATCCCGGTGCACCTGTTTGCCGGGATCTGGGGCACGATGATTGTGGTCGCCTCCAATGACGCTGCCACGCTCTATGGCCAGGCAGTCTCGATTGCCATCGTGGCGGGCTTTGTCTTCGTGGTCTCGTTGATCGTGTGGTTCTTCCTGGCGGTCTCGGTCGGCATCCGTGCGCCCGAGGAAGAGGAACTGGCTGGTCTGGACGACGCGGAGTTGGGCCTGGAGGCCTACCCCGAGTTCGGCAAGGGTTCGCAGTTCGTTTGAGCGCTGACGTCTGCACTCTTCTGCCGGGGCGCGCGTGTGCCATGCGCGCCCCGGCTTTATTTTGTCCATCGTTGTTTGGTGCAGTGCCGCAATTGGCCTGTTGTCTTTGCCGGCGAACGCCGTGAAAATAGCACACAGCCACCGAACCCGCCCCCGCTGCGATAGGAGTGCCCTGCGATGAAGAGCTTTCCGGTGTTTCTCGGACTGTCCGGCCAGCGTGTGGTCGTTGTGGGGGGCGGCGAAGAGGCGGCGCAAAAAGTCCGCCTGATGCGCCGTACAGAGGCCGAGATCGTGGTCATGGCGCCCGAATTGGTCGAGGAACTGGCCGATCTGGTCGCCCGGGGCCTGGCCTCGCATATCGCGGCCACGCTCGACGCTGGGCCGCTCTCGGGCGCGCGTCTGGTCATTGTGGCGACAGGCTGTGCCGGGGCCGACGGCGCAGCGGCGGCGCTGGCTCGCGCCCAGGGGGCGCTGGTCAATGTGGTCGACCGGCCCGATTTTTGCGATGTCACCACGCCAGCCATCGTCGATCGCGACCCTGTCGTGGTCGCCATCGGCACCGAGGGCACCGCGCCCGTCCTCTCACGCCAGATCAAAAGCCGCATCGAGGCGATGCTGGAGCCCTCGGTTGGCCGCCTCTCGGCGCTGGCCGGTTCGCTGCGCCCGGAGGTGGCCTACCGTGTCGCGCCACCGCGCCGGCGGGCATTTTGGGAATGGTTCTTCAACGCCCCGCGGGCGCTTTTCGCTGAGGGCCGCGCGCGTGAGGCCGAAGCGGCGGTCGAGGCAGCCCTTGCCGCTGGCGCCGCCCCCGAGGACGGCAACGCCCGCATTGCGCTCATCGATGTCGGCCCCGGCCCTGCCGATCTGGTGACGCTGCGTGCAGTGCAGCGCATGCAGTCCGCCGATGTGGTGTTGCATGCGGGCTTGCGCGATCCCGCCCTCTTGGAGCTACCCCGCCGCGATGCCGAGCGCATCGCCCTGTCCCCCGGCGCCGATGCGGCAGAAGCCCTGATCGAGGCGGCGGCGGAGGCGCGGCGCATCGTCTATCTGGCCCACGGTCAAGGCTGTGTCGATACCGCCCGCTTGGAAGACGCCGGGCTCGATTGGGAGCGTATCGCCGGGGTGGCGAGCGTCGGCGAGGCCGGGCCCGCCCTGGTACCTGTCGCCCGCAGCGCCGCCGGCTGAGCCACTCGATAAACTACTCGGCAAACTATTCGGCAGCCCTGGCCTTGGCATAGTCGCGCGCGCCAAACAGCGCCGAGCCGATCCGCACCGAGGTGGCGCCGAGCGCAATGGCGCGCTCGAAATCGCCGCTCATGCCCATGGAGAGCCCGGCAAGGCCGTTGCGCGCGGCGATCTTGGCCAAAAGCGCAAAGTGCAGCGCCGGCTCCTCGTCGATGGGCGGAATGCACATCAGCCCGGCCACATCGAGGCCCAAACCGCGGCACTCGCTGACAAAGGCATCGGCCTCGCCCGGCACGATGCCGGCCTTTTGCTCCTCCTCGCCGGTGTTGATCTGGACATAGACCGGCAAGCGCCGCCCGGTCTCGGCCATGACCTCGGCGAGTTTTCGGGCGAGCTTCAGGCGGTCCACCGTCTCGATGACATCAAAGAGCGCCACCGCCTGGCGCACCTTGTTGGTCTGGAGCGGGCCGATCAGGTGGAGGCGCACGTCCGGGTAGCGCTCCTTCAGCGCAGGCCATTTCCCAGCGGCCTCCTGGACCTTGTTCTCGCCAAAGATGCGCTGTCCCGCCGCCAGCACCGCCTCGACACGCTCGATGGGCTGGACCTTGGAGACCGCGACCAGCCTCACCTCGTCGCGCGCACGCCCTGCCCCCTCGACCGCTGCGCCGATGCGTGCCTCAATCTCGCTCAAACCCGTCATCGGCCCCTCCCTGGTTGTCTCCCAGGGATATACAGGGCCAAAGGCGCTCGGAAAGACTCCAGAGCATGTTCCGATCAGTCTGGATCATACGCCATGCTCTAGTGTTTTGTTTTGCCGCGATTTCTTAACCACCAACCTGTGCAGGTTGGTTGGAAATCACTCTAGCTTTGTCCTAGCGCAAGGCGGCGGGCTTGCGGGGCTGCCAGGAAGGGGCGTTGCCGCGTCTGCCACACCGGGCTAGAGCGCTGGCAGACGCAGAGGAGAGCCGACATGGATGCCGCCACCGCCCCCACCGCCGAGATGGCCGATGAGAAAACCCGCGCCGCCGCCTGGTTCACCGGGCTGCGCGACCGGATCTGTGCTGCCTTTGAGGCGCTGGAGGACGCCCAGACCGACGGCCCCCACGCCGATCAGGCGCCGGGGCGCTTTGCCTACCGTGAGACCCGCCGTGCGGGTGAGGGCGAGGGCGACCAGGGCGGCGGCACCATGGCGGTGATGCGGGGCCGGGTGTTTGAGAAGGTCGGCGTCAACGTCTCGGCGGTCTATGGCCAGCTTGGCGCGCAGGCCCAGCGCAGTCTGAGTGCGCGCAAGGAGATCCCGGGGCTTGCCGAGGATCCGCGCTTTTGGGCCTCGGGCATCTCGCTGGTGGCGCATATGCAAAGCCCCAAGGTGCCCGCCGTGCACATGAACACCCGGATGTTCTGGACACCTTACTGCTGGTGGTTTGGCGGCGGCTCCGATCTCAACCCCATGCGCGAGAACGCCGAGGACACCGCCTTCTTCCACGGTGTGCTGGAGCGCGCCTGTGCCGCCCACCACGCCGAGTATTATCCGCGCTACAAGGCCTGGGCCGACGAGTATTTCCTCATCCGCCACTGGAACGAGCCCCGCGGTGTGGGTGGCATCTTCTACGACGATCACTGCACTGGTGATTTCGAGGCCGATTTCGCCTTTACCCGCGATGTGGGCTCGGCCTTTCTCGACGCTTTCGTGCCCTTGGTCGAGCGCCACAGCCGCGAGAGCTGGAACGACGAGGACCGCGCCCACCAATTGTTCCGGCGCGGGCGCTATGCCGAGTTCAACCTGGTCTACGACCGCGGCACCAAGTTTGGCCTGGAGACCGGCCACAACCCCGAGGCCGTGCTGATGTCGCTGCCGCCCGTGGCGACGTGGCCTTGAGGGATCGGGGCGCGCGCACCCTCGCGCGCCTTTGTCCATTTGCCGCGGGCCAGCTTCAGCCCGGATAGTTCGCCGCCTGCATCTCGGCCAAACGCGAGACCGTGCGCACGAACTCGAACGCCCCCTTGCCCTCGGTATAGAGGTCTTCCGGTGGCACGGCAGCCGAGCAATAGAGCTTTACCCGCGCCTCATAGAGCGCATCGATCAGGGTGACGAAGCGCTTGGCCTCGTTGTTGTTGGCAAAGCCGAGCAGCGGGATGTCGTCGAGGAAGAACACGCGGAAGCGTTCGGCGATCTGGAGATAGTCGGACGGGCCCAGTGGCTTCTCGCAGAGATCGGCAAAGCCCGCCCGCCCGGCCTCCTCGGTCGCCTTGATGATGGCCACGCGCCGCCCGCGGATCGAGATGGTGAGCGGCGCGCCCTCGCCCCCGGTCTCGCGCGCCCAGGCCGCGTCCATGGCGCGGTAGGCCGAGGCGCCCAGCGGCGCGAAGTAGCGCTGTTCGGTCGCCAGGCGCCCCTGGCGGTAATCGGTCGGGCTGTCGAGCTGGTGGACGTCGAGGCGCTCTTTCAGCATGGCGATGAACGGCAGGAACAGCGCGCGGTTGAGCCCGTCCTTATAGAGGTCATCGGGCGTGCGGTTGGAGGTCGCCACCACCACGACCCCGCGCGCAAACAGCGCCTCGAACAGCCGGCCAAGGATCATGGCATCGGTGATATCGGTCACCTGGAACTCGTCGAAACAGAGCAGTGTCGCGCCCTCGGCCACCTCCTCGGCCACGATGCGGATCGGATCGGGCACGTTGCTCTCGCGCGCGATGTGGATGCCGATGTGGATCTCGGCCATAAAGGCATGAAAGTGGATGCGCCGCTTGGGCGCGATCGGGGCTGCGTCATAGAACAAATCCATCAGCATCGACTTGCCCCGCCCGACACCGCCATAGAGATAGAGCCCGGTGAGAAGCTGGTCCGGCTCCTCGCGCCGGCCAAAGCCGAGCCAGCCCAAGCCCACCCGCTTGCCGCGGCGGGGGTTGTAGCCGTCGAGGCGCTGGTGGAGGAGTTGCAGCTTTTCCACCGCGGCGCGTTGGGCGTCGTCGGCGCGGATGTCGCCCTCGGCCACACGGGCGCGATAGCGCGCCATCGGTCCCTCGGCCATGGTGGTGTCCTCTCCCTCGCCCTCCCATAGCCCATGCCTTGCGATGGGCTCGATCACAAGGCTTGCTTTGACGCGCCCCCGGATCGGCGCGAGTATGGCGCCAATCAAGGAGAGCCCCCATGCGCCTCAGCCCCACTGCCATCATCATCCTAGCCGGCTCGGCTGTGATTGCGCTCAGCTTCGGCGTGCGCTCGGTATTCGGGGTGGTGCTCGATCCGCTCTCGACTGACCTTGGCTGGGCGCGCGAGACGTTTTCGCTCTCGATTGCGATCCAGAACATGGTCTGGGGGCTGGCCCAGCCCGCCTTTGGCCTGATCGCCGACCGTTTTGGCGACAGGCGCGCGATCTGGCTTGGGTTTTTCGTCTATGTCGCGGGCATGCTGTTGGCCACGCTCGGCTTTGCGCCTTGGATGCAGCATCTGGGGGCGGGCGTTTTGGTCGGCATGGGGGTGGCGGGGACGGCCTTTGGCCTGGTGTTGGCCGTGGTCGGGCGCGCGGTCCCCGATGAGAAGCGCTCGATGGCGCTCGGCACCACGGCGGCGCTCGGCGCTTTGGGGCAGATGGTCTTGCCGCTGGTGGCAAGCTGGCTGACCGGCGCCTACGGCTGGCAGACGGCGCTCTTTGCCATGACGCTGGTGCTCTTGCCCATGGCCGCCTTCATTCCGCTCTTGAAAACCCCCGAGCCCGGCCCCGATGCCGTGCCCGAGCCCGCGCTGCCCTTCAAGGCCATGATGGCCCAGGCCTTTGGCCACTCCAGCTATCTGCTGTTGATGTCGGGCTTTTTCGTCTGCGGTTTTCATGTGGCCTTCATGACGGCGCATTTCCCGGCCTATGTCACTGAGGTTTGCGGCTCGGTGACGCTGGGGGCGGCGACGCTCTCGATCATCGGGCTGGCCAATGTGATGGGGACGTTCGTCTTCGGTGCGCTCGGTGCGCGCTACCCCAAGCCCTATCTGCTCTCGATGATCTATGCGCTGCGCGCGGTGGTCATCACTATCTTCGTGCTCATCCCGCCGACGCCCATCACGGTGGTGGTGTTTTCCATGGTGATCGGCGTGATCTGGCTCTCGACGGTGCCGCTTACCTCGGCCTTGGTCGCCAGCATGTTCGGGCCCAAGAACATGGCCACGCTCTACGGCTTTGTCTTTCTCAGCCACCAGATCGGCTCGTTTCTCGGCGTCTGGATGGGCGGGCGGGTCTACGATCTTACCGGCAGCTACGACGTGATGTGGTGGATTGCGGTGGCGCTTGGCGTGGCCTCGGCCATCGTGCATCTGCCGGTGCGCGAGACGCGGGTGGGTGCGCCGGTGCCGGCCTGAGGGCTTGCGCGCCGCCCGCCAGCACGCCATGACGGGGCGCGAGATCGGAGGAGCCATGGACCATCCCGCCCCCAGCCGCCGCGCCAAGATCGAGCGCGCCACCAACGAGACCCGCATCAGCGTCGAGATCGACCTCGACGGCACGGGACAGGCCGATTGCCAAACCGGTGTGGGCTTTTTCGATCACATGCTCGATCAGATCGCCCGCCACGCCCTGATCGATCTGACCATCCGCGCCGAGGGCGACACCCACATCGACGACCACCACACCGTCGAGGACACCGGGATCGTGCTCGGCCAGGCGCTCGCGACGGCCATCGCCGACAAGCGCGGCATCCGCCGCTACGGTGCGTGCCTCTTGCCCATGGACGATGCGCTTGTGCGCGCAGCCCTCGATTTTTCGGGGCGGCCCTTCCTGGTCTGGTCGGTGCCCTTCGAGGCCCAGAAGATCGGCCACTTCGATACTGAGCTGGTGCGCGAGTTCTTCCAGGCGCTCTCCACCCACGCAGCCCTCACCCTGCACGTCGAGCGTTTGGCAGGCTTCAACGCCCACCACATCGCCGAAGCCGCCTTCAAATCGGTGGCGCGGTCCTTGCGTGAGGCGGTCGAGCCCGATCCGCGCCGCGCGGGCACCATTCCGTCCACCAAAGGACAGCTCTGATGCAAAAGCGCCTCTACACCGTTCACAGCCGCCGCGACAGCGACCGCCTCAAAACCGTGACCGAGAGCGGGCCGCTCTCCGTGGTGCCACCGCTCTGGGCGGCGTGGAACGGGCTTTGGCTGATGGTGTTGCTCATGCTGGGCGCCATGGCCACGATTGCCGTGCTCCAGCCGCTGGCCCTCGGCACGGTCTGGGCCGCCCTCATCGCGCTCGCCTATGCCGAGGGCGACACGCTGGCGCGCATCGAGTTGCGTCTGCGCGGTTGGCGGGAGGTGGGGGTGGTCGAAGCTGCCTCCGAGGCCGGTGCCGAAGAACTCTACATCGACGGCCACGCCGCAGATCCGCGTGCCTAAAGGTATCCACGCATGACCACCGCCATCGTCGACTACGGCTCGGGCAATCTGCGCTCGGCCGAAAAGGCTTTCCTGCGCACCTCACTGGAGAGCGGGCGCGGGGCTCCCATCACCGTCACCGCCGATCCGGAGGTGGTGGCGCGGTCTGAGCGCATCGTCTTGCCCGGGGTGGGCGCTTTTGCCGATTGCCGGGCGGGACTCCTGGCGGTCGAGGGCATGGCCGAGGCCATCGAGGAGCGCATCGCCGCCGGCCATCCGTTCCTCGGCATCTGTGTCGGGATGCAGTTGATGGCCAGCCGCGGGCTCGAACACGGCGAGACGCCGGGTTTTGGCTGGATCGCGGGCGAGGTCGTGCGTCTTAGCCCCGCCGATCCTGCGCTAAAGGTGCCCCACATGGGCTGGAACGCGCTCGATTTCGAGGAGGCCGCCCACCCCCTCCTGGCCGGCATCACGCGCGGGGCGCATGCCTATTTCGTCCACTCCTACCATTTTCGCCCCGAGCGCGAGGCCCACATCCTGGCCCAGGTCGAACACGGCGAGCGCGTGGCGGCGATCGTTGGCGAGGGCAATAAGATCGGCACCCAGTTCCATCCCGAAAAGAGCCAGGCGACCGGGCTCACCCTGATCGCCAATTTCCTGGCCTGGCAGCCCTGAGGGGCCGCTGGCGCGTTCCCCAGGTTGCCTCGCGGCCGTCGCAGACACGACAGACACAGCGTGCCCTGCGCCGATGCGCCTTCGACCCGAGGGACGCGCCATGGGGCATGGCTGGCTTTTGGGCGCCATGAGACGATAAGCTACGCGCCTATCCTCCAAACCAACCCTTCGAACTGGGAATGACCATGCGCAAGCAAATCCGCCGGATCGCACCGCTACAAGCCGGCATCGTCTATGGCACGCTGCTGGCGGCGTTTTCGATCGTGTTCGGCACCCTGTCGCTGGTGCTGGTCGGCGTATTTGGGATCGCGCTCGGGCCGGAGGCGTTCCAGGGCGGGGACCCGGCGCTGCAAACGCCCCAAGACGCCGGCGCGCTGGCGCTTGGCGGGGTGGCGGGGGTGCTGTTTGGCGCGGTGATTGCCTTGGTGGCGGGGTTTGTGTTCGGCGTCGTGCTCGGCTGGCTCTATACTCTGGCCGCTGGGGTCATCGGCGGTATCGTGGTCGAGGTCGAGGATCTGCGCTGACCGGTTCGGTGGGGGTTGGGAACCGAATGCTTTCCGATGCGTTGGTCCATCGAGAAAGGCCGGTGCCTGCGCGCCAAGTGGAGTGCTGGGCCTTGCCGCCCTGGCTCCAGCCGGAGTCGTCAACTGACAGGAGATTACGATGTCGATCCAACGTCCGGGCCTTGCCGTTGCCCTGGTATCCACGCTGCTCTTGGCCAATTGTGCTGCTGTTGTCGGCGGTACGGCGGGTGGGTTGCTCGTCGATGAGGGATTGAATGAAAACGACGGTGAGTTCGATCCGTTTGAGAACACCGAAGCCGCTCGTCAGATCGAAGAGGCTTTCGAGTAAATCATGGCTTCCCGCCGCCTCGCAGGCGGCGGGGCCTCTTCAACGATAGAGCAGTTCGACCAGGAACATCGGCACCACCGAGACATAGGTGCAGAGCAACAGCACCGTCACCAGCACGCCGATGAACCAGATGTTGACCTTGGAGACCTCCCAGACGTTCTCGCGCGCGATTGAGCAGGCGGTGATGAGCACCGAGGCCACCGGCGGCGTCTGCTGACCGATAGCCAGATTGAGTGTCACGATCAGGCCGAAGTGGACCGGGTCGATGCCGACGGTCTCGATCAAAGGCACCACGATCGGCACCACCAGGATGATCGCCGCCGCCGAGTGCAAGAAGAACCCGATCACCAGGAAAAACACGTTCAGGATCGCCAGGATCGCCCACGTGTTGTCCGTCAAGGCGACAAGGCCGTTGGCGAGATCTTGTGGGATCTGGGCGCGGGTCAGAAAGCCGCCCATCAGCACCGAGGCCGCGACCAGCACCATGACCACCGCGGTCTGCATAGCGCCGTCGAGGAGCGCCACGCGTAACTCGCGCAGATCCGTTTCGCGGTACCAAAAGCCGATCACGATGGAGGCGAGTACCGCCAGCCCTGCGGCTTCGGTCGCGGTGACGAAACCGCCGAAGATGCCGCCGAGGATGATGACGGGCAGGGCAAAGGTGGGCAGCGCCGCGATGAAGGTTTCGCGCAGGCGCTGGCCGTCGAAGGCGGCCTCGACCGGCAGATCATAGCGCCGGGCAAACACCGAGCAGAGCGCCATCAGACCGACCCCGCCGATGATGCCGGGTACGATCCCGGCCACAAACAGCTGTTCGATCGAGGTGTTGGCCGAGACCGCATAGAGGATCATCGGGATCGAGGGCGGGATGATGATGGCCAGCGACGCCGAGGAGGAGGTGAGTGCCGCCGCAAAGGTCCCCTTGTAGCCGCGCTTTTTCATCTGCGGGATCATCACCGAGCCCATGGCGGCCACATCGGCCACGGCGGAGCCCGAGATCTCGGCGAAAAACAGCGATACGCCCACATTGACCATGGCCAGCCCACCGCGCACGAAGCCGATCAGGGCGGCGACGAAGTCGATCAAGCGCTGGGTGATGCCGGCGGCGTTCATGATCGCGCCGGCGAGGACGAACATCGGGATCGCGATCAGCGAAAACTTGGTCGCGCCTGCATACATATCGAGCGCGACGGTGACCAGCGAGGACGTGCCCTCAGCCGCGATCAGTCCGATTACCGCCGAGACGGCGAGTGCCACGGCGATGGGCACATTGAGAAAGATCATCGCCAAGAGGGCGAGGAAGACGGCCAGGACGATCATGCCGGTTTTTCTCCCTCTGGCTCGGGGTGGGCGTGCTCAAAGGAGCGCCCGGCCATGGTCTCGGCGTAGTAGTGGGGAAAGCTCAGCACGCTCGCCAGCACGAACAGCGCCCCCCCGACCGGGATCACCGATTGGGTAAGTTGCACCGGCACCCAAGGCAGGCTGACCAGCGACATGCCTTCGAGCACCATCAGCACCTCATAGCCCGACCAGGTGAGCAGGGCGAAAAACCCGATGGTCAGGGCCTCGGCCACGATCACGCCGAGGCGGCGCGCGGGCACGGGCAGGGCAAGCAGCACCCCGTCAAAGCCGATGTGGCGACGCCTCAATGCCGCCAGCGCCGCGCCGTAATAGGTGATCCAGGCCAGTTGGATCGCGGCGACCTCGTCATACCACGATAGTGAGGCGCCGAGCTTGCGCGAGATCACGGCATAGATCACCACCACGGTGAGCGCGAACATCTGGACGATGAGAAACCACTCAAGGACGATCCCGAGCAGCCGGGCGGCTGGGCGCATACGTCAGGCTTTCCGCTGGAGGGTGCGCGCGCCCCGCCTGGGGGACGCGCGGGGCTGGGCTTGGAGTGGTGGGCTCAGTTGGTCGGTGCGAGGCCCATGACGCGCTCGATCAGCGCCGAGCCGCCTTCGACCGAGGAGCCGAACTCCTCATAGATCGCGGCAGAGGCGTCGATGAAGGCCTGCTTGTCGGCCTCGTTGATCGCGACTTGGGGCTCGATCACGGCCAGGAGTTCGTCTTCGAGGCGCGCGGCCTCGACGTAGACCCAATCCTGGGTCTCCAGGGCCGCCGTGCGCAGCGTGGCCTGCACGTCTTCGGGCAGGCGGTCGAAGGAGCGGCCCGAGGTCAGGATATAGGCCGGCGAATAGACGTGGCCGGTGATGGAGAGATACTCCTGCACCTCCTGGAACTTGGCCGAGGCGATCTGGGCGTAGGGGTTTTCCTGGCCGTCGATCACGCCGGTTTGGAGCGCAGTAAACACATCCGAAAACGCCATCGGCGTCGGGTTGGCGCCGTAGGACTGGAACATCTTCACCCGCCACTCGCCGCGGGGGGTGCGCAGCTTGATGCCTTCGAGGTCGGCGGGCACGTTGATCGGGCGCACGTTGTTGGTGATGTGGCGAAAGCCGTTCTCGACGAACGACAGGATCTGGTAGCCCTGCGCCTCGACGGCGGGCTGGAACACTTCGTCGAGCAGCTCCTGCGAGACCGCTTTGATGTGGGCGCGGTCGCGGATGATGTAGGGCATCTCGAACACGCCGAACTCGGGCGCGACCGAGGACATGATCGAAGAGGGCAGGGCGAAAGTCACCTGGCCGAGCTTGAGCTTTTGCAACAGCTCCTGATCGTTGCCGAGCTGGTTGGCCCCGTAGGCGCGCACGACATAGTCCTCGCCCAAGCTCTCGTTGGCACGGCGGACGAACTCGTTGACGGTGGCCTCGAACAGCGAGCCCGGCTTGCCGATATGGCCAAAGCGCAGTTCCTGCTGGGCGGCGGCGTCGCTGGCGATCAGGCCGGTGGCCAGGGCTGCGGCCAGGATGGCGGGGTGTTTCATCGGATTTCCTTCCCTTGTGTTGCTGTCGTTGCGGGCTTCTTTGGCCCTTTGGCCCCGTCCCGCGTGGCTTACGCGGGGGAGGCTAGATAGCTTGGGTGCGTGAGGGCCTGTAGGCTCCTCACTCCGCTGCCGAGGCGAGCGTGCCTTCTTTTGGGGCGGTCTCGGCCAGATAAGCCATGGCGGCCTGGGTGCCGCCGGCGCTGTGGGGTACGCCTGCCAAGCGCAAACCCATCTCGACGCCACTGAGCGTGCCGAGCAGCATCAAATCGTTGAAGTCGCCCAGATGGCCGATGCGGAAGATCTTGTCGGCCACCTTGGAGAGCCCGGCGCCGAGCGACATGTCGAAGTGCTCCAGGATCACCGCGCGCAGCGCATCGGCGGAGTGGCCCTCGGGCATCACCACCGCGGTGAGCGAGGACGAATAGTGGCGCGGCTCCTGGCAGAGGAGTTCGAGCCCCCAGGCGCGCACCGCTTGGCGGGTGGCCTCGGCGTGGCGGTCGTGGCGGGCGAAGACGCGGTCGAGGCCCTCCTCCTCCAGCATGTCGATCGCCTCGGCCAGGCCGTAGAGCAGGTTGGTGGCGGGCGTGTAGGGGAAATAGCCGCGCGCGTTGGGCCCAGCCATCTCGGCCCAGTCCCAATAGGAGCGGGGCAGGGTGGCGTGTTCGGTGGCCGCCATGGCCTTGGGGCTCACCGCGTTGAACGAGAGCCCCGGCGGCAGCATCAGCCCCTTTTGCGAGCCTGCGACGATCACGTCGACACCCCACTCATCCATGCGCATGTCGATGGAGGCGAGCGAGGAGATGGTGTCGACCATGAGGAGCGCCGGATGGCCCGCCGCATCGATGGCCTTCCTCACCTCGTCGATGCGCGATATGGAGCCGGTCGAGGTCTCGTTTTGCACCACGCAGACGGCCTTGATGGCGTGGGTCTTGTCCTCAGCGAGACGCGCTTCGATGGCGGCTGGGTCGGCGCCGCGGCGCCAGTCGCCGGGGATGACCTCGGGCTCGACGCCGATCTTGCGCGCCAGCGTCACCCAGAGCGTGGAGAAGTGGCCTGTCTCGCACATCAGCACCCGATCACCTGCCGAGAGCGTGTTGACCAGCGCCGCCTCCCAGGCGCCGGTGCCCGAGGCCGGATAGATCACCACATGGCCCGCCTCGGTCTTGACGATGCGCTTCATGCCATCCAGCACGCGCTGGCCGAGCTTGGCAAAGCCGGGGCCGCGGTGGTCGATGGTCGGGTAGTCCATGGCGCGCAGCACGCGGTCGGGGACGTTGGTCGGGCCCGGGATCTGGAGGAAGTGGCGGCCGGGGGTCATGGGTCTCTCCCTGGAACGGCTGGCGGCGTGGGACACGGGGGTCTGCGGCGCGAGGATCTGTAGCGGGGCGGAAAAGGTATCGCGGTACACTTGCAGGAATATAATTTTGAATTCAATATCCAGGTCAAGCGAAAATTTAGGAGCAGGCGATGCCGCCAGCCAAAGCCACACCCTGGAAACGCCTCGCGCAGGAGATCGAAGGCGAGGTGCTATCCGACGCCTTCTCGCGCGGGCGCTACGCCACCGACGCCTCGATCTATCAGGTGATCCCGAGTGCCGTGGTCGTGCCCAAACGCCAGGAAGACGTCGAAGCGGCGCTCTTTGCTGCACGCGCGGCAGGTGTGCCGCTCACCGGGCGCGGCGGTGGCACCAGCCAGGCCGGGCAGACCGTCAACACCGGCGTGGTGATCGATTATACCAAGTATCTCAACGGCATCGTCGAGTTGGACATCCCAGGACGACGCGCCGTGGTCGAGCCCGGACTGGTGCTCGATGAACTTAACCGGCTGCTCAAACCCCACGGGTTGTGGTTTCCCGTCGACGTCTCCACCGCCTCGCGTGCGACCATCGGTGGCATGACCGCCAACAACTCCTGCGGCTCGCGTTCGATCCGCTATGGGCGCATGCGCGACAATGTGGTCTCGATCCACGCGCTGATGGCCGACGGCTCGCGCGCCCATTTCGGCGAGATCGCCCCCCAGGCCCGCCCCAACACCGATGCGCCCTACGACAGGCTGGTGCGCGAGATGCTCGACCTCGGTGCGCGCGAGGCCGGTGAGATTGCAGCGCGCTTTCCCAAACTCCAGCGCCGGGTCGGCGGCTACAACATCGACGCGCTGGTGCCCGATGCACCTGTCCACAACATGGCCCATCTGCTGGTCGGCTCGGAGGGTACGCTGGCGCTCTCGGAGCGCATCGAGATCAAGCTCTCGCCCTTGCCCACCAAGAAGGTGCTCGGCGTCTGCCACTTCCCGAGCTTTCGCGCGGCCATGGAGGCGACGCGCCATCTGGTGGCCTTGGGGCCGCAGGCGGTCGAACTGGTCGACGACAAGATGATTGCGCTCGGGCGCGAGATCCCCATGCTGCGGGCCACGTTGGAGGCTTTTGTGCGCGGTGCGCCGGGGGCGCTGCTCCTTGTCGAGTTCGCCGAAGAGGACGACGCGACCAACCGCGAGCGCCTGAGCGCCCTCACCGAGACCATGGCTGGTCTCGGCTACACTTGGCCCAAAGGCGGTGTGGTCGAGGCGACCGACCCGGCGTTTCAGGCACAGATCTGGGCTGTGCGCGCCCAGGGGCTCAACATCATGATGTCGATGAAGGCGGCGGGCAAACCGGTCTCCTTCGTCGAGGACTGCGCGGTCGAACTGGAGGATTTACCCGATTTCACCGACCGCCTGACCGCGGTGTTTCGCAAGCACGGCACCGACGGCACCTGGTACGCCCACGCCTCGGTCGGGCTCCTGCACGTGCGCCCGGTGCTCAACCTCAAGGAAGACGTGGGCGTCAAGGCACTGCGCGCCATCGCCGAGGAAGCCTTCGACATCGTGGCCGAGTACAAGGGCTCCCACTCCGGCGAGCATGGCGATGGCATCGTGCGCTCCGAGTTTCACGAGCGCATGTTCGGGCGGCGCATGGTCGAGAGTTTTGAAACGGTCAAAGATCGCTTCGACCCCGACGGCGTGCTCAACCCGGGCCGCGTGGTGCGCCCGCCGCGCATGGATGATCGCTCGCTGATGCGCTATCCGCCCAGCTACAAGATGCCCGAGGTCGAGACTGCCTTCGATTGGAGCGGCTGGCCCGGCGGGCTCGGCGGCGCCGTCGAGATGTGCAATAACAATGGTGCCTGCCGCAAGCTCAAGGGCGGCGCCATGTGCCCCTCCTACCGCGCAACCCGCAACGAACGCGATCTGACCCGCGGGCGCGCCAACACGCTGCGTCTCGCGCTCACCGGACAGCTTGGCCCCGACGCCTTTGCCTCGGACGCCATGGCCGATACCATGAAGCTCTGCGTCTCCTGCAAGGCGTGCAAGCGCGAGTGTCCGATGTCGGTCGATATGGCCAAGATGAAGATCGAGGTGCTGGCGGCGCGTGCCGCGCGCCACGGGCTGTCGCTGCGTGACCGTCTGGTGGGCGATCTGCCGGCCTATGCGCCCTATGCTGCGCGGGCGCCGTGGCTGGCCAATCTGCGCGATACGCTGCCTGGTGCGGCTTGGCTCTCTGAGCGTGTGGCCGGGCTTGCCGCCCATCGCCCGCTGCCGCGTTGGGCCCGGCGTCCCTTTCGCGCGCCCGAAGGCGCCGCCGAGCCCGAAGTCGTCCTCTTCGCCGACACCTTCAACCGCTACTTCGAGCCCACGCATCTGGAGGACGCCACCCGGGTCCTCAGCGCCACCGGCGCCCGGCTCGGCTTTGCCTCTGCACCCAAGCGCCGCGAGCGCCCGCTTTGCTGCGGTCGCACCTATCTGGCCACCGGCCAAGTGGAGAAGGCCCGCGCCGAGATCGCCCGCACTGCCGCAGCGCTGCGCCCGGTGATCGAGGCCGGTGGTGCCGTGGTCGGCATCGAGCCCTCGTGCCTCCTCACTTTTCGCGACGAAGCGCCGCGGCTTCTGCCCGATTGGAGTGCCGAGATGGGCAAGCGCGTCATGCTGATCGAGGAGTATCTGGCCGAGCGCCTCGACACACTGCCGCTCAAGCCCCTCAACGGGCGCGCGCTGCTCCACGGCCACTGCCACCAGAAAGCCGAAGCCGTCATGGGCCCGGTGGAAAAGGTGCTGGCCGCCGTGCCGGGCCTCGATGTCGAGACCATCGAGAGTTCGTGCTGTGGCATGGCGGGCAGCTTTGGCTATCAGGCCGAGACGGCGGAGGTCTCGCGCGCCATGGGCGAGTTGTCGCTCCTGCCCGCCGTGCGCGCGGCCACGCCCGAGACCTGGATCGTCGCCGATGGCACGTCGTGTCGCCATCAGATCGCCGACGGCACCGGGCGGCGCGCCGTGCCGGTGACCAGCGTACTCGCGCAGGCCCTAGCATGAGCGAACCCGCCGCCATCCCGCGCCGTCCCCTCCACGCCGAACTGGTCGAGCGGGTGCGCACCATGATCGTCGAGGGCGAGATCCCGGCGGGCGAGCGCATCTCGGAGAAGGAGCTTTGCGCGCGCTTTGCCGTCTCGCGCACGCCCTTGCGCGAGGCGCTCAAGGTGTTGGCGCTCGAAGGCTATGTCATACTCACGCCCAACCGCGGCGCCTCGGCGGCAGCCCTGACGCGCGCCGATCTGGAGGAGGCGTTTCCCGTCATGGGCGCGCTGGAGGCGCTGGCGGGCGAGCTGGCCTGCCGCCATGCCAGCGAGGAGGAGGTGCGCGCCATCCTGGCGCTTCACCGCGAGATGGCCGCCCACCACACCCGCGGCGAACGCCAGCCCTATTTCCGCTTGAACGAGCGCATCCACCTGGCCATTGCCGAGGCCGCGCGCAACCCCACCCTGGAGCGCATGCAACGCAGCCTGGACGGGCGCGTGCGGCGCGGGCGCTATCAGGCCAACATCTCCCAAGCACGCTGGGACCAGGCCATGGCCGAGCACGAGCGCATCGCAGACGCCCTATCGGCACGCGACGGGGCGCGGCTGGCCGAGGAACTACGCCAGCACCTGCTCAACAAGATGCACGCGCTCAGCGACAAGCTGGACGAGAGCGGCTAGAGCGATTTCCGATCATTCTGGCTCGCCTGGATCGCTCTAGGGCATTGTTTTGCAGCGATTTCCGAGTCGCGCATCAGTGCCAGATGCGCTTGAAATCGCTCTAGAGCGCGTGAGACGCGCCGCGGCAACGCTGGCTCACGCACAGTGCGGTATGTTATTGCTTTGCCTCGATTTCCTGGCCAGTCAGTAGTTCCGCCTGCTTTGAAATCGCTCTATCTCGCCCCGCGCTGGCGCGCACTGGCCAGGAGAGCGCCCAGATCGTTTGGATCGAGGGGCGCCTGGCGCAGGAAGAGCGAGGCAGCAGCAGCGCCCTCGCGCAGGCCCTCGGGGCGGGCGCCCGCGATCAGCACGCCGAGGAAATCCGGGTTGTCCGCGCGCAGCCTGGCCAGAAATCCAAGGCCGCTCTCGACACCGCCAAGACGGTGCTCGGCGATGACGGCATCCGGGGTCAGGCCCAGCTCGCCGATCAGCGCGCGGGCCTCGGTGGCGCTCTCAGCCACCACCGGGCTGGCCCCCCAACTCTCCAAAAGATGCGCCAAGGCGTCGCGCTCATGGGCATCGCTCTCGACCACCAGCACTATCATGGTGTCGAGATCGGGCGTCTCGCTCGGGCGGGGGCGCGGCTCGGTATGGCGCTCGATGCCGACCAGGGGCACCGAGACGCTGAAGGTGGTGCCGCGCCCTGGCACGCTGGTCAGGCTGAGGTCGTGGTTGAGGAGGCGGCAGGCACGCTCGACGATGGCCAGCCCGAGCCCCATGCCCGGCAGCTCGCCGCTGCTCTCGCCAAGGCGGCGGAATTCCTCGAACACCGCCCGCTGGTCAGCCTTGGCGATGCCGATGCCGGTGTCGGCCACCATAATGCGCACCGAGGCGCCCTCGCGCTTGACCCCCACCAGAACCCGGCCGTGCTCGGTGTAGCGGATCGCGTTGGAGAGCAGGTTTTGCAGGATGCGGTGCAGGTGGGTCGGATCGCTCTGCACGGTGAGCGAGGTTGGCAGCACGCGCAGATCCAGGCCCTTGCGCTCGGCGGTGGCGGCAAAGTCCGAGCGTAAGGAGCGCAACAGCC
Organism: Pseudomonadota bacterium; assembly: GCA_038750185.1. GTDB lineage: Bacteria > Pseudomonadota > Alphaproteobacteria > Rhodobacterales > Rhodobacteraceae > Thermohalobaculum. Next base: position 5,951 of record JBCDHK010000009.1, on the reverse strand, counting down.
GCTCCAGCGGAAACTCGGCCACCTGCGGCGCCACGGCATGGGTATCGAGGCGGCAGATGTCGAGCAGCGCCCCCAGCAGGCTCTCGACCGAGCCGAAGGCGCGCTCGATGCGGTCAGTCAGCGCTGCCTGTTCGGCGTTGAGCTTTTTCTCGCCGAGGGCGGCGATGAACAGCTTGGCGGCGTTGAGGGGCTGGAGCAGGTCGTGGCTGGCGGCCGCGACAAAGCGGGTCTTGGAGGCGTTGGCCTGCTCGGCGGTATCGCGCGCCGCTGCCAGTTCGTGGGTGCGCTCCTCGACGCGGCGCTCCAGGCTCTCGTTGGCGCGGTGAAGCGCTGCTGCAGCCTCGCGCTCGGCGGTGATGTCGGTGAGCGAGACCACAAAGCCGCGCTCGGGCGTGCTGTCGCAGTGCAGGGCGACGATGAGGCCACCCGGACCCTGCATCGTGCAATGCAACGGGCTGCACCGCGGCCCCGCCACCCAGGCGCTCAGGCTCTCTGAGGCGTCCCCCGGCAAGACGCGCCAGCCGGTCTCGAAGGTGCTCAGGATGCGGGCAAAGGACACCCCCTTGCGCAAGAGCCGCGAGGGCGGGTTGAGCAGGGCCTGCAAGCGCCGGTTCCAGGCGGTCAAGCGGGCTTGGCCATCGAATACCGCGACGCCCTGGTCGATGTGATCGAGGGTGGCGCGCACCAGCCGCGCCTGGGCATCGAGCAGTTTCTCGCGCTCCTCGCGCTCCAGGCGCACGGTGTCGGTGATGTCGGTCTGGAGCACGGTGGTCGAGCCGTCGGGCAGGCGCTGTTCGCTGACCTGGATCCAGCGATCACCCGTCAGCCCGGCGGTGAAGTTGACGCTCTGGCGGGCATGGGCAGCTAGACGCTCGGTGCGCCAGTGCGCGCGGGTCCCATCGGAGAGCCCCAGGTGGTCGCTGCCCGCGATCAGCCCGACGTATTCGGCAAAGGCGATGCCGGGGCGGATACGCTGGGCCACGTCGGGGGCAAAAGCGGCAAAGCGCGAGTTCTTGCGCACTAAAAGATCGTCGGCATCAAACAGCGCAAAGCCTTCGTCGAAGGCCTCCAGCGCGTTGGTCAGATCGACCTCGGCCAATTCGGCGCGCGCGCGTGCCGACGCTAAGCGGGCGTTGGTGATGTTGAGCATCTCCAGCGCGTCTTCGAGATCGCGCGTGCGCGCTTTGACGCGGCGCTCCAGCAACAGCGCGGTCTCGAAATGGGCAAAGCCCGAGCCGTCTTCGTCGGTCTTTTGCTCGACACGGCGCATCAGCACTTCGGCGATGCGGCGCAGTTTGGCGTTTTCGCGCGCCAGGTCTTGGTTTTCGCCTAGAAGGGACGAAGGGTCCATCAGGGGTCCTCCGGGGGGTAGAGGGCGACGCCGGTGAAGGTCTGGTTGACGTGCAGGCCGTTGTGCTGCTCGCCGTAGGTGGAAAAGCCGACCACGCCGTAGCGCGTCAGCACATTGGAGACGGCGCGAAAGCGCTGGGATTGCTCGGCCTCAAGCCGGCGCAGGATGCAGTCGCACGCCAAGATGGCAGCAGGCGCGCGCCGAGCATGCAGCCCCGCCAGCGACTCCTCCAAATGTTCGACGATGTCGCGCTTGTCGGCCACGCTCAGCACTAGTCCCTCGTCGATGGCCGAGAAAAAGCGCAGATCGCCATTGGGCTCGACTTGTTGGATGGCGCGGACGTGATGCTGGCCGCCAAGGCGCACCACCACCGGATTGGCCGCGAAGGTAAAGGGGGTCAGCTGGCCCGGATCCTTGCCGACGATGCGTGCGTATTCGGCGGCGGCGGGCTCGGCGTTGATCTCCTTGACCAAGCGGTTGGCGGGATCGGCGGCGGTGACGACCATGCGTTTCTCGGTCGGGCGGAAGTGGTCGAAGCGAAACACCTCCACCTCGCAGCGGGTGCGGATCAGCGCCAGCACGGCGCCGTCCTGGTGGACGTGTCCGTTGGCAAACACCTGGGTGCGGGTGAAATCGAGCCCATCGCCCGCCGAGCCGCCAAAGAGCGGCGTGGTGCCAAGCGCGGGCGCGATGGCCGAGACCAAGCGGTCCTCGGCGCGCGAGAGGCCATCGACCAGCAACATGGCGAATTGTCCGGGCCACTCGGGCTCGGCGGCGGCGACTTCGTGGCGCGCGGTCAGCACGGCGTGGGCGGTGGCGGCGCGGTCGAGGGTGGCGATGTTTTGGATGGGGCAGAGGTGGGCGGTGAAATGGCTGCGCGGCAGCGCGAGGGCGACGATGGTATCCTCGGCATAGCCCTCGGCAATCTCGCCCGCCGTGGTGCAGCCGATCACCGGGGCTTGCAAGCGGCGCTCGGCCTCGCCCGCCAGGCGCGCGATTGCCATACCCGTCGGCACGAACAGCGCAACGAGCGCGAAAGGCCCCGCCCCCCCCGATCCCAGCGCTAGCGAGAGCGCATCGAGGGTGGGGCCGATCTCACCGGCCGTTGCAAAGGCCCGACGCACGAGCGGGCTCGGCGAAGCGCACTCCGCCTGACGTCGCCTGCCGGGCGCGCCCGTTCGAGCGGGTGCGCGCAAGGCTTCCTCCCATTTGTCTCTTGTTCTTAGCCGATAGCCTAGGCGTGGTCGGAAGAGGCGTGCAATACGGCAGAAAAGCGCGCCCGCTGCGCCGCCAGCACCGCTTGGGTGCGGCTGGAGACGGCAAGCTTGCGCAAGATCGCGGTCATGTGCGCTTTGACCGTGGTCTCGGAGATCGACAGGTCGAAGGCGATCTGTTTGTTAAGTTTTCCAGCGCAGACTAATTCCAGAATACGCGTCTGGCGCGGGGTCAGCGTGCGCAGGCGCTCGATGATGGCGGTCTCGGGCGCGGCGTCGCCAGCGTTGGCCTCGGGTGCGACATAATCGTCGGGCACGCAAGAATGGCCCGAGCACACCCGTGCCAGGGCCGCGATCAGTGTGGTGCGGGCGGCGTCCTTGGCGACAAAGCCATCGGCTCCGCTGGCCAGCGCCGAGGCGACGATGCGGTTCTCCGACATGGACGAGACCACCAGGATGCGCGCATCGGGAGCAGCAGCGCGCACGCGCACCAGGCCGTCAAAGCCCTCGACATCGGGCAGATTGAGATCGAGCATCACCGCATCGGGAACCGCCTCGGCGATGCGCCGCAGCGCTTCGGTCAGGCGGTTGGCGGTGTCGAGGTGGGCGCGGGGCAGGGCGCTTTGCAGCGTCATCACCAGCGCATCGCAAAACAGCGGATGGTCATCGACGACCAGGATGCGCCTGAGGCGCGCTGTGGCGTCTGCTGTGGTGCTGGCATGGTGGACGCTCATCCACTCCTCCCCTTGGCTGGACGGTTTGGTGGGGGATGACCCCGCACCGTTGGGCCTTACTCGACGGCGGCGCGCTGCTTGGGCAGGCGCCGCGCAACACAGACCGCAAGCGCATGGGTGGCGAGACATTTCATGATGGGTTCGTCCTCCCGGAGTTTTTCGGCGCACTCTCTCGGTGCCCGTTTATTCCGGCGTTAGTATCGAGTGTGAATGTGGCAAAGGGAATAGCCCAAAAGTATGGGGTGTCGGAAGGCCGCGCCCTGACCGCGTTGTGCGCAAAGGTTGGTGCACGGCCAATGCTATAGGCTTTTGTTTTATCACGATTTCCGAGCCAATCGGTGTTTGCGCCGTCTTTGAAATCGCTCTAGACAATATCAGTGGCGAGGCGCGCTATAGTTTTCCGCTGGTACGTTGGCTTTTCCTGATTTCGGAAAATACTGTCCTCCCAATATTTCGGCATCACTCGGCATTTCAAAATACTTTGAAGGCTGCTCGGACAAGCTGGGCAATTGGCAAGAAATCTATTCCACTACCTCTCAGAACCAACAGCGGTACTCGGGCTCGCTGGCGTCTGGAGCAACAGTATCAACACAATACTTGTGAGCGTGCAGGGCCTTTGCCTCCACCGAGCCAGGGCGACGGCTATACCAAGCCGCACTGAGTGCAAACTACCCCGCGCGCGCGCCCAACCTCTTGAGTACACACCGAAGCGGGCGTGCAAGACCACGTATGGGTTCTGCAAGTCGGTACAAGGTGGTACTTTATCGCGATTTCCGAGCCAGTCGGTGTTTCCATCTCCCTTGAGATCGCTCTAAGCCCAGCGCCAGCCCGCTAGCCCAAAGCAGATCAATGACGAGTAATCCAGACTACCAAGCTGGAAAACGATCTGGGAATTTACTGTAGTCCTCTTCAAGTTCCACATCTGTAATCAGACATTCATCAAGCCGATTTATAATACTCTCCTGATCTATCTCGGCGTCACTGCCGATAAAGACTATCTCCTGTCTTCGATCTCCAAAAGGCTCAACCCATTCTTGCTCGATGAATTCTCTCATATCCGGCGTCCAGTCCTCTTCGGGAATGGTCGAATACCAGCGACCGGCAACACCATAGTCCACGAGTTTTCCGGCCAATTGAAAATTTCCAGCCTGATTCATGCGAGTACAGAGCCAAAAATACCCCTTGGAGCGAATGAGGCCCGGCATCGGCGTCGACATGAAATCGATCAGCCGCTCCGGCACGAAGGGCCTTCTGGCGCGATAGACGAACGCCGTCAGGCCGAACTCGTGACTGTGGCTGTGGACAAGGCCGCTTCCATGACTGTGCGCCACGGCACCCCCGTTGCCCTGGTTTTCCTCTCGTTCGACCTCCTTGACCCAAGTCGGATACTCCTGCGCCTTGTCGAAGTCGAAGGCGTTTGTATTCATGATCTCTTTGAGATCGACCCGACCGTGGTTGGTGTCGATGATCTTGGCCTCGGCGTTGATGGCGCGGATCATCTGGTGGATCTTGTCCAAGGTCTCCAGGCTGACGAGGCTCGCTTTATTGACTAGGATGACGTTGGCGAATTCCAACTGGTCGATCATCAACTCCACGACGGAGGTCTGATCGTGGGTCTGTAGCCTGGTCTTGCGCTCTTTGATCTCCATCTCGTCGGACTGGTATTGATCGATGAAGTTGAAGGCATCGACCACCGTTACCATCGTATCCAGATGCGCCACATCCTTCAGCGATTTGCCATCATCCATGGGAAAGGTGAAGGTGGCCGCGATGGGCAGGGGCTCCGACACGCCGCTGGCTTCGATGATGAGGTAGTCGTACTTGCCCTCAAGCGCGAGCGCCAATGTCTCATCGAACAGATCGCCGCGCAACGTGCAGCACAGGCAGCCGTTTTCCAACTCGACGAGCTTTTCTTCGGTTTCGAGGATCTTATCGCCGATCTGCTTGCCGTCGATATTCACCTCGGCGATATCGTTTACGATGATCGCAACGCGTTGGACGCGCTTTGTTTCTATGATGTGGTTGATGGTGGTCGTCTTGCCAGAGCCAAGGAAGCCGCTGAGAACAGTTACCGGGATTTTGTTGATCGTCATCATCCAGCGTCCGCTTTGCGTGGTGTGTGGGATTTAGCTGGATAAGCGCAGGCGCTGCCCTGTCTCTAGCGACTGCCGTATAATACCCCGGCACGCTGTAATAGCGACCTCAAAGCTATCCCCGAGAGGCTGCCGAGTGAAACGGCGGTGTAACGCCATGCCCAACCCACGGATCGGTGCCGTCTGTTCGGGTATCGCTGCGACGATGGCAATGGGCCAACGGCGTTGTCGCTTGTGTGGCACCGGCAACCCCGCCCATCGATCTTGGGTCTTGGGTCTTGGGGCGGGCGAGCCGTACTGCTGTCTAGAGCGATTTCCAGCCAACTTGCACAGGTTGGTGCTTAAGAAATCGCTGCAAAAAAAGACTTAGAGCATGTCACTTGATCCTAGTTGATCGAGACATGCTCTAAGAGCCCGCTTCAAAAGTTCATGAGACTTGGCAAAAGGTTGCAAGACGGCGTGTCATGAGCTTGATGCTGGAGATGTAGCCCCAAGCTGCTGAGCTTTCGATTGACTTCTCCCAGTCCTTGGCCAAGCGGCGGCCCGTCCAAGCCAGGCG
>JBCDHK010000008.1:0-28371 GCA_038750185.1 Pseudomonadota bacterium | reverse complement strand
CGCCTGGCTTGGACGGGCCGCCGCTTGGCCAAGGACTGGGAGAAGTCAATCGAAAGCTCAGCAGCTTGGGGCTACATCTCCAGCATCAAGCTCATGACACGCCGTCTTGCAACCTTTTGCCAAGTCTCATGAACTTTTGAATCGGACTCTAAGAGAGAGCGAATTCGCCGCGATCGCCGATGTGGGCGGGGTCACCGAGGACAATCTGGAGCGCGGCCCGGTGGCACTCGATAGCGACGACTTTCTGCTGTTCGATGGCACGACGTTGTTCTATGACGCCGATGCCGATGACGTCGGCGCGGCCCCGCAGCCCATTCTCGAGTTTTCTCCTGGTGGTTTCACCGGGCTTGTCGCCGATGATTTCATCCTGATTTGACCCCTACCGTCCGGGCACGCCCTCAAAGCGATTTCAAGGCGGGTGGAAACGCCGACCAGCCCGGAATTCGTGCCAAGAGACCATCCTGCAGCATTGCGTCTGATCCAACGTCCGGGCGAAATGCTGTAGAGCGCATTGCGACCACGCCGCCTTTGGCGCACGCTCCAGGTGGGATGGTGTTCTTGGAAGGGAAAATAATGCTGGATCAAGAGGAAAGAGATGGGGATCGCGTCCCTGGCAAGCCTGCCCTCGCCAGACGCCGCCTCTCGATCCTGGGCGTGACCGGCTCGATCGGGGCCAGCACCTGCTCGGTGCTCGACAGCATGGGGCCCGAGGCGTTTCAGGTCGTGGCCGTCACCGGCAATGCCAATGTGGCGGGACTGGCCGAGGCGGCACGCGCCCTCAAAGCCGAGATCGCCGTCACCGCCGATGAGGCCGCCCTGCCCGCTCTGCGCACGGCACTGGCGGGCTCTGGCATAGAGGCGGCAGGCGGGCGCACGGCCTTGATTGAGGCGGCAGCGCGCCCGGTCGATCTCTTGATGTCGGCCATCGTCGGGGCGGCGGGGCTTGCGCCCACGCTGGCCGCAGCCAAGGCGGGGGCTGCGATTGCGCTGGCCAACAAGGAGTGCCTGGTCGCGGCAGGGCCATTGTTTCTCCAAGCGGTCGAGGACGCCGGCACCACGCTGCTCCCCGTGGACAGCGAGCACAACGCCATCTTCCAATGCCTGACCGGCGAGCGCCAAGACACTCTGGAGCGCCTGATCCTGACGGCCTCCGGCGGCCCCTTCCGCACCAAATCGCTCGACGAGATGGCCCGGATGAGCGTGGCCGAGGCCGTAGCCCACCCGAACTGGTCGATGGGTGCGCGCATCTCCATCGACAGCGCCTCGATGTTCAACAAGGCGCTGGAGATGATCGAGGCGTGGCATCTGTTTGCCATTGCGCCCGAACGCATCGAAGTGATCGTCCACCCCCAGTCCATGATCCACTCCATGGTCGGGTTTCGCGACGGCTCGATCCTGGCCCATCTGGGGCCCGCCGACATGCGGGTTGCCATCGCCCACGCCCTCGCCTGGCCCGAACGCACGGATTTGCCGGTCGAGCGCCTGGATTTCGCAGCACTCGGGCGCCTCGACTTCGAGCCGCCGGACCTGGAGCGCTTTCCTGCCCTGCGCCTGGCCCGCGAGGCGATGGCGCGTGGCGGACTGGCGGGCTGCGTGCTCAATGCCGCCAAGGAGATCGCCCTCGATGCCTTTATCGCCGGGCGGATCGGCTTTCTCGACATCGCGCGTTTGGTCGAAGAGACCATGGCACGCCTTGACGGTTTGGGACAGGCGACCAATCTCGACGATGTATTCGCCGCCGATGCCGAGGCCCGCCGCACCGGCGCGGCCTTGCTCGACCGTATCTGCGCCTGAGCGCGCGCCAAGACAGAGACCCGACAAGGAACCCCCATGGACCTCATCGCCCAGATACCCCTGATCGGCGGCACGCTTGCCATCATCATTCCGTTCCTGATCGTGCTCTCGGTCGTGGTGTTCGTCCACGAATACGGCCACTACATCGTCGGGCGCTGGTGCGGCATCGGGGCGCAGGTGTTCTCGGTCGGCTTTGGCAAGCCGCTTCTGGGCTGGACCGACAAACGCGGCACGCGCTGGCAAATCGCCGCACTGCCGCTGGGCGGGTTTGTCAAATTCACCGGCGATATGGACCCGGCCTCCGCCGGGCGCGCCGACGACGCCACGCTGTCCGAGGCAGAGCGCGCCAGCGCCTTCCACAACGCCGCACTCTGGAAGCGCGCCATTACGGTCTTTGCCGGTCCCGGCGCCAACTTCCTGCTCTCGATCGTGCTGTTTGCCGCCATTGCGCTGGCCGTCGGCAAGGCCTCCAACGAGCCGATCATCGCCGCCGTCGACCCTGAGGCGGCCGAGCAGATCGGCTTTCAGGCAGGGGACAGGGTGCTCTCGGTGGGTGGTGAGGAGGTCGAGGACTTTGCCGGCATCCTCAACGCCATGCACCGTGCCGACGGCGAAACTCTGGAGGCGGTGGTCGAGCGCGGTGGCGCGCGCGTGGCCGTCGATCTGACCTACGGCTCCAGCCCGCGCATCGACACCATCGCACCGGGCATGCCCGCCGCCCAAGCCGGTATCGCGCCGGGCGATCGTGTGGTCTCCATCGATGGCATCCCCGTGCGCTCGTTCTACCAGATGCAGGTGATCACCAACGATCTCGAACACGGCGCACCGGTCGAATTGGTGGTGTTGCGTGGCGCACGCGAGCTTACGTTCACCTTCGTCCCCGAGATCATCGAGCGCAACAATCCGGTCACTGGTGAGGTCGAGCCGCTGCCCACCTTTGGCGTGCGCTCCAACGGCAATAGGCTGATCGAGGCGCCCATGCAGGGCGTCGGCTTTGGTGAGGCGGGGTTGATCGGGGTCTCTAAGACCTGGGAGATCGTCACCGGCACCGTCACCTTCATCGGCGACATGGTCTTTGCCAATGCCGATACCTCGCAGCTTGGCGGGCCGATCCGCATCGCCGAGATCTCGGGCGAGCGCGCCGAGCAGGGCGTGGGCGAGTTCATCTTCTTGATCGCGCTCCTCTCCACCTCCATCGGGCTGCTCAATTTGTTTCCCATTCCCGTGCTCGACGGCGGCCATCTGATGTTTTATGCCGCGGAGGCGGTGCGCGGGCGCCCGATCGGAGAGCGCTGGCTGGCGGTCGGTAACATGATCGGGCTTTCGCTCGTGCTGTCACTGATGGTATTCGTCACTTATAACGATATCGCCCGGTTCTGGGCCGGCTGAGCCGCGACGACCTTGCGCGCGCGGCCCGTTCAAGAGGCGAGCCACGCGAGGAGGTCGCCCATGGGCGCGAGCAGGCAATTTCGGGCACCCCCGCCCGCCGGGCTGGGGCGTCTGCGGATTGGAACGATAGCAGCATTGGTGCTGGGGCTGCTGAGCCTGGGCACCACGCAGGCCCCAGCGCAGTTTGTGCCGGCGCCCGATACTCCCCCCACGGCGCTGGAGCGCGCCGTCGAGGTGCGCGGCAACCGCCGCATCGAGGCGGCCACGATCCGCTCGTTCTTGCAGCTTCCCTCGGATCGGGCTGTCACCGCCGCCGATCTCAACGCTGCCACCAGGCGGCTGTTCGATACGGGGCTGTTTCGCAACATCGAGATCGTGCCCACCGCCGATGGGCGGCTGGTGATCTCGGTGGTCGAGAACCCCTCGATCAACTCGGTGGTCTTTGAGGGCAATTCGACGCTGGACGACGACGATCTGCAGGGCATCGTCTCGGCGCGCCCGCGCTTTCCCTTCACCGCCGCCGCTGCCGAAGCCGATGCCCAAGCGATCATCGAGACGTATCGGCGCACCGGGCGCTTTGGCGCTGAGGTGACGCCCGTGGTGATCGAGCGCGCGCAAAACCGGGTCGATCTGGTGTTTGAGATCGACGAGGGCGAGGTCACGGGCATCAACTCGATCGATTTCATCGGCAACAAGGCATTTTCCGATTCGCGACTGCGCGAGGAGATCGAGACCCGCGAGAGCGGCCTGTTTTCGCTGTTGTTCTCGACCGACATCTACGACCCCGACCGCATCGAACTGGATAAATCGCTGCTGCGCCAATTCTACCTCTCGCGCGGCTATGCCGATTTCACGCTGCTCTCGACCGTGACCGAACTGGCCCCCGACCGCTCGGGGTTTTTCGTCACCTTCAATCTCGATGAGGGGCCCGAGTACACCTTCGGCACCTTCGATGTGGTGGTGAATGCCGAGGGTCTCGACGCCGAGACCTTCCTGGCCGAACTGCCCGACCTGGAGGGCGAGACCTACGACGCCAGCGAAGTCGACGACATCGCCAACACACTGACCGATCTGGCCGGAGCGGAGGGGTTTGCCTTTGTGCGTGTCCAGCCCCGCCCCGATAAGGACACCGAAAACCTCACCATCGACATCACCTTCGAGCTGATCGAGGGCGAGCGCGTGTTCATCGAGCGCATCGACATCCTGGGCAATACCCAGACGCTCGACCGCGTCATCCGCCGCGAGATCGAACTGGTCGAGGGCGATCCGTTTGACGCACGCAAGATCCGCCGCGCGCGCCAGGCGATCCGCGGGCTCGACTTCTTCCAGCGCGTCGACGTGCGCACCGAGCCCGCCGACGACCCCGACCGCGCCATCTTGGAGGTCGAGGTGGTGGAGAAATCCACCGGCTCGCTGGCGCTCGGGCTCGGCTTTGCCTCCTCGGTCGGCCCCATCGGCACGGTCTCAATTCAAGAGCGCAACTTCCTAGGGCGCGGCCAAGAGGTCAACTTTCGCATCTCAGCCGCAGGCGACACCCAGGTCTACGACTTTCAGTTCATCGAGCCGCGCTTTCTCGATCGCGACCTGCGCGTGGGCCAGCGCCTGTTCTTCATCCAAGACGACCGCGAGGACGAGTCGTCGTTTCAGCTCAACCGCTTTGGCTACCAGCCCGAGGTGGGCTTTCCACTCGGCCCCAACACCGATCTGCGCATCGATTACCAGATCGTGCGCGACGACCTCGACGCCGCTCCCGACGCCTCGCCCGCGATCCAGATCGATGATGGCGTGCGCTTCAAGTCCTCGCTCGGCTACCGCCTGGTCTATGATGCGCGCAACGATCCCATCGAGCCGACGGGGGGCTATCTGGTGCGCCTCGATCAGGAGTTCGCCGGGCTCGGCGGCGACGCCCAGTTCGTCAGCACCCGCGGGCGCATCAAGGGCTGGCAGGGCCTGTTCGACGACTTCGCCATCGCCAGTGTCGAGTTGGAGGCGGGCACGATCTTCTCTTTTGGCGACGACACCCAGGTCAACGACCGCTTCTTCCTCGGCGGCGACAGCTTCCGCGGCTTTGCCGACGAAGGCATCGGCCCGCGCGATTTCCTCTCCGACGACGCCGTCGGCGGCAACAGCTTCGGTGTCGTGCGCGCGGAAGTCTCGTTCCCGCTCGGCTTGCCCGAGGAACTGGGCGTCTTCGGCGGATTTTTCCTCGATGCGGGCACGGTGTTCGGCCTCGACCGCACCGATTTCCCCTCGATCAACCGGGCAAGCGCAGTCTCGATCGACGATGGCCCCAAGCTCCGCGTCGCGGCGGGGGCGTTGCTGTTTGTGACCACCCCGTTCGGCCCGCTGGCGCTTAGCGCCGGGGTGCCGCTGCTCGAAGAGGATGGCGATGAGACCGAGTTCTTTCGCCTCAGCGTCGGCACGCGCTTTTGATGGAGCGCCGGCGCGCCTTGGCAGCCCTTGGCGCTTTGGCGGCGCTGGCGGCCACGCCGCTTGGCGCGAGCGAGGGCCTGCATGTCCTGGTGGTCTCGCGCGCGCGTGTCCTGACCGAGACCCGCGCCGCCCAAGCTCTGCGCGAGGCCGAAGTGCGCGCCGGAGCTACGCTGCAAGCGCGTGTCGATGCGCTCAAGGCCGAGCTTGAGATCGAGGAGGCCGATCTGGCGCGCGTGCGTGCTGTGTTGCCCCAAGACGCTTTTGAGGCCCGCGCCAAGAACTTCGACCGCAAAGTGCGCCTGGCCCGGCGCGAGAGCCAGCGCCAGGCGGCCCAGCTACAACAGGTGTTTCGCGCCGCCCGCGAGCGCCTTGTCGCCCAGCTACGCCCGATCCTGGCCGAACTCCTGCAAAGCGAGCGCGCCGATATCGTGCTCGATGCCGGACAGGTGCTGCTGGCCACCCCCCAAGCCGACCGCACCGAACAGGTGATTGCGATCTTCGATGCCCGCGTGCCCCCGCTCGAACTCGATCTGCCCGAGCTGCCGCCCCTCCTGCCCGTCCCCGCGACCGAGTAGACGCCTGCCCGCGGGCTCGATGGGGGGCTTGATTTCGCGCCGACGCGCGGTAATCAACCTCCAACACCAAAAGGGGCAGCGACGATGACGGGCGAGACCACCACCACCCAGGCCGAGGCCAGCCAGGGCAGCGAAGCGCAAGGCCGCAATGCCGATCTGGCGCGCATCAAGCGCATGATCCCCCATCGCTATCCGTTTTTGTTCATCGACCGTGTCGAGCGCATCTTTCCCTACGAGCGCGCCGTCGGCATCAAGAACGTCACTGCCAACGAGCCCCACTTCCAAGGCCATTTCCCGACCGAGCCGCTCATGCCCGGCGTGCTCATCGTCGAGGCCATGGCCCAGACCGCGGGCGTGTTGGTGGTCGACAGCCTGGAGATGGAGGGGCAGAACCTGCTCGTCTATTTCATGACCGTGGATAAAACCCGGTTTCGGCGCAAGGTGGTGCCGGGCGACATCCTGGAGCTGCACGTCTCGATCCTGCGCTCGCGCGGCAAGGTGTTCAAGTTTTGGGGCGAGGGCCGCGTCGGCGGCGCGCTGGTCGCTGAGGCCGAGTTCTCCGCCATGATCATCGACGAGGCCGACCAACGCCGCCAGCAGGCCAAGGCGTGAGCCGGTGATCCATCCCACCGCCATCATCGAGGCGGGCGCTCAGCTTGGCGAGGGCGTGCGCGTCGGCCCTTACTGTGTCGTCGGCCCCGAGGTCGTGCTAGGCGCGGGGGCCGAGCTGATCTCCCATGTCGTGGTCGCCGGGCGCACGCGGATTGGCGCGCGCACTCGCGTCTGGCCCTTTGCCTCGCTCGGCCACCAGCCCCAGGATCTCAAATACGCCGGCGAGCCCTCGCGTCTGGAGATCGGCGCCAACTGTATGATCCGCGAGCACGCCACGGCCAATCCGGGCACCAAAGGCGGCGGCATGCTGACGCGCATCGGCGACGGCGTCCTGATGATGATGGGTGCCCATGTCGGCCACGACTGCCAAGTGGGCGATGGTGTGATCTTTGCCAACAACGCGACGCTGGCAGGCCATGTCCAGGTTGGCGATCATGTCGTCCTCGGCGGGCTCTCAGCTGTCCACCAGCACGCGCGCATCGGGCGGCTGGCCATGGTCGGCGGCATGGCCGGTGTCGAGCGCGACGTGATCCCCTTTGCCTCGGCGCTTGGCAACCGCGCAAGTCTCGGCGGGCTCAACCTGATCGGCCTCAAGCGCCGCGGGGTTGAGCGCACCGCCATCCACGATCTGCGCAGCGCCTACCGTATGCTGTTTGGCACAGACGGCTCGCTCACCGAGCGGGCCGAGCGTACCCGCGACGCCTATGCCGACAACGCCACGGTCCAAGAGATGACCGATTTCATCCTGGCCGACACCGCTCGCAGTTTCTGCACCCCGCGCGATGACTAAAGCCGAGCCCCGCCTGGCGATCCTCGCTGGGCGCGGCAGCCTGCCCCGTCGCATCGCCGAGCACCGCAGAGCCCACGCCCTGCCCACTCTGGTGGTCGCGTTCCAGGCATTGACCGAGCCTTGGATGGCCGACCACCCGCTAGAGCGCCACCGCTTTGAGCGCCCGGGACGGTTGTTCGCGGCGCTGCGCCGGGCAGGCTGCACTGAGATCGTGTTTGCCGGGGGCATGGAGCGCCCGCGCCTCAAGCCTTGGGCCTTCGATCTGACGGCGGTGCGTCTGGCGGCACGCGCGCTTTGGCTGTTGCGTCAGGGCGATGATGCCATGTTGCGCGGCTTTGCTGCCATCCTGGAGCGTGAGGGCTTTTGCCTGCGCGCGGCCCACGATTGCCTGCCAGGCTTGACCGTGCCCGCCGCCCACCTCGGCCGCCTTCGCCCAAGTGAGGCAGATCGCCAAGACGCCGCCCGCGCCGGTGCCATCTTAGCCGCCCTCGGCCCCCATGACGTGGGCCAAGCCGCGGTGGTGGCGCGCGGGGTCTGCCTTGGCATCGAAGCCATCGAGGGCACCGACGCGCTGCTCGCGCGCATCGCAACGCTGCCACCGGAAAAGCGCGCCCACGCGCCCCCGCCCGCCGGTGTCTTGGTGAAATGCGCCAAGCCCGGCCAGGACCGCCGCCTCGATCTGCCCAGCATCGGCCCCGATACCATCGCCGCAGCCGCTGCAGCAGGGCTTGCCGGCATCGCCGTCCAGGCCGAGGCCGCCAACATCATCGACCGCGCCGCCACCATCGCCGCCGCCGACGCCGCCGGACTGTTCCTCTGGTCGGCCCCGCCCGAGGCGCTGTCGTGAGCCTGTTCTACCTCGTGGCGGGCGAGCCTTCGGGCGACCGGCTGGGCGCGAGCCTGATGCGCGGCCTGAAGCATCTCGCCCCCGAGAGCACCTTTGCTGGGGTCGGTGGCCCGCTGATGCGCGCCGAGGGGCTGGCCTCGCTGTTCGATTACCGCGATCTGGCGGTCATGGGCATTGCCGAGGTGCTGCCACGCCTGCCGCAGCTCGTTGCGCGCATCCGCGAGACGGCTAACGACTGCCTGGAGCGCCGCCCCGCCGCGCTGATCGGCATCGACGCGCCGTCGTTCGCCCTGCGCGTCTCTGAGCGTGTGCGCCGGCGCGACCCGCGCATTCGCACCATCCACTACGTCGCCCCCTCGGTCTGGGCGTGGCGGCCCGGGCGCGCGGCGCACATGGCACGTTTTACCGATCATGTGCTGGCGCTCTTGCCCTTCGAGCCGCCCTACATGCAAGCCGCTGGCATGACCTGCGATTTCGTCGGCCACCCGATTGCCGAGACTAAAGCGCTGCCCAAGGCCGAGATCGCCGCCACCCGTGCCCGTCTTGGTGGCGACCGGCCACTGCTGGCCGTCGCACCCGGCTCGCGCCGCAGTGAGATCGCGCGCATGGCGCCGCTCTTCACCGAGACGCTGGCGCGGCTGCGCACTCAGATCCCCGATCTCGCCTGCGTGCTGCCACTCAGCGATGCCGTGGCCGGTGCCTTGCCTGAGAGCCTGGCCCAAGGCGCCACGCTGGTCCGCCCCGAAGACGGCGAGCACGCCAAGCGCCTGGCCTTTGGGGCAGCCGATGCGGCGCTGGTCAAATCGGGCACGATCTCGCTAGAGATGGCAGCCGCCGACACGCCCCATATCGTGACCTATCAGACGTCTTGGCTGACAGCAGCCATCGTGCGCCGCCTGGTGCGCATCGATACCGCCAATTTGGTTAATCTGGTCTCCGAGAGCCGCACCGTGCCCGAATACCTGCAAGAGCGCGCCACGCCAAAGGCGCTGGCGGCGGCAGTCAGCGGGCTGCTCGAAGACGCGAACACCCGGGCGGCACAACGCCGGGTGTTCGATCAGGTGCTCCAAACCCTCGGCCGTGGCGGTGAGGCGCCATCGCTGCGGGCGGCGCGCTCGGTGTTGGCGCAGGTGTGAGGGGCGCCGATACGCCCCTCTCCGCTCTCAACGCTCGTCGAGATCGGTATAGTCGCGCGAGGCGGCGCCGGTATACAGCTGGCGCGGGCGCCCGATGCGCTGGGAGGGATCCTCATACATCTCCTTCCACTGCGCGATCCAGCCGACGGTGCGCGAGAGCGCGAAGATCGCCGTGAACATCGAGGTCGGAAAACCCATGGCCGAGAGCACGATGCCGGAGTAGAAATCGACATTGGGGTAGAGCTTCTTGTCCTTGAAGTAGGCATCCTCCAGCGCCACGCGCTCCAGTTCTTGCGCGGTCTGCAGGATCGGATCGTTCTCGGTGCCGACCAGGGCCAGGACTTCCTTGGCTGTCTCCTGCATCACCTTGGCGCGTGGATCATAGTTTTTGTAGACGCGGTGGCCAAAGCCCATCAGGCGGAACGGATCGTCCTTGTCCTTGGCGCGGGCGACGAACTCGGGGATGCGATCGGGCGTGCCGATCTGCTGGAGCATCTCCAGGCAGGCCTGGTTGGCGCCGCCGTGGGCCGGCCCCCAAAGACACGCCACACCAGCCGCGATACAGGCAAACGGATTGGCATTGGACGAGCCCGCCAGCCGCACGGTCGAGGTCGAGGCGTTCTGCTCGTGATCGGCGTGCAGCGTCATGATGCGGTCCATGGCCCGCGCCATCACCGGATTGACGACGTAGTCCTCACACGGCGTGGCAAAGCACATGTGCAAGAAGTTGGCGGCATAATCGAGATCATTGCGCGGATAGACGAAGGGCTGGCCGATGGAATACTTATAGGCCCAGGCGCAAATCGTCGGCAGCTTGGCGATCATGCGGATCGAGGCCACTTCGCGCTGCCAGGCATCGGTGATATCGGTGCTGTCGTGATAAAAGGCCGACATGGCACCGACCACGCCGCAGACGATGGCCATGGGGTGGGCATCGCGGCGGAAGCCACGGTAGAAGTTCTGCATCTGCTCGTGCAGCATGGTGTGGCGGGTGACGCGGTTCTCGAAATCGGCGAGTTGCGCGGCATTGGGCAGCTCGCCATAGAGTAGCACATAGCAGACTTCGAGGAAATGCGAGTGCTCGGCCAATTGCTCGATCGGGAAGCCGCGATAGAGCAGCTCGCCCTTGTCGCCGTCGATATAGGTGATGCGGCTTTCGCAACTGGCAGTCGAGGTAAAGCCGGGGTCGTAGGTGAAGACGTCCATCTCAGCATAAAGCTTGCGAATGTCGATCACCGAGGGGCCGTGGATGCCGTCGTAGACCGGCAGATCGACGGACTTGCCTTCGTAGGTAAAGGTTGCCGTCCGGGGGGTGGTGTCGGCCATGGTGTCCTCCGCGTCTTGAGGGCCGGCCGGATGGCGGGCCCGGAACTCAGCGCGGCCAGGTCTGCTCAGACGACATCGCCGAGCCGCGCCAGGGTTTCGTCGCGTCCGAGGGTGGCCATGACGTCGAACACGCCCGGACTGACGGCCTTTCCGGTCAGGGCCGCGCGCACGGGTTGGGCGACCTTACCAAGTTTCACGCCTTCGCTCTCAGCGAAGGTACGCAGCAGTATTTCCGCCGTGTCTTTCGACCAATCGCTAGCATCTCGCACTTGCGTGGTCAAACGCGCGAGCATCGCACGCGCCGCCGGATCGAGGAGTTTTGCCGCCTTGTCATCCAGGGCGAGGGGGCGATCATCCAGGATATACCCCGCCAAATCCTCCAATTCCACCAGTGTCTTAGCGCGATCTTTCAGGCCAGGCATGGCGCCGTGGAGCATCGCGCGTTTGTCCTCGCTCAGCAAGGCGCGCCCCTCTGACGCACGCCAGTCGAGTAGGTCCTGGAGCAACTTGGCATCATCGCTTGCACGGATATGCTGGCCGTTGAGGCTCTCCAGCTTGGCAAAATCAAAGCGCGCCGCCGCCTTGCCAATGGCCCCCAGCCCAAACCACTCGGTGGCCTGGGCGGTGGAGAAGAACTCGTCATCGCCGTGGCTCCAGCCCAGGCGCGCAAGATAATTGCGCAAACCCTCGGGCAAGTAGCCCATGGCCCGGTAGGCCTCGACCCCGAGCGCCCCGTGGCGCTTGGAGAGCTTGGCGCCGTCTGGGCCATGGATCAGCGGGATATGGGCAAAGACCGGCGTCTGCCAGCCAGCAGCCCGGTAGATCAGCACTTGGCGCGCGGCGTTGGTCAGGTGATCGTCGCCGCGGATGACGTGGGTGACGCCCATGTCGTGGTCGTCGACGACAACCGCCAACATGTAGGTGGGCGTGCCGTCCGAGCGTAGCAGGATCAGATCGTCCAGCGTCTCAGCGGCCCAAGTGACATTACCTTGCACCGCATCAGCAACCTCGACCGAGCCCTCGCGCGGCGCCTTGAGCCGCACGGTATAGGGGCCGTCCGGCCAGTCCCCAGCCCCCCTCTCGCGCCACGGCGAGCGGTAGAGCGGCGGACGCCCCTCAGCCTTGGCAGCCGCGCGAAAGGCATCGATCTCGTCCTTGGTGGCATAACAGCGATAGGCCGTGCCCGCCTCCAGCATCGCCTCGGCCACCTCCCTATGGCGCACCAGGCGTGCGGCTTGGCTCACCGCCTCACCGTCCCAATCGAGGCCGAGCCAGCGCAGCCCCGCGAAAATCGCCTCGGTCGCCTCCGCCGTTGAGCGCGCGCGGTCGGTATCCTCAATGCGCAACAGAAAACGCCCGCCCGCACCGTGTCTGGCGTGATGGCGGGCAAACAGCCAATTGAACAGCGCCGTGCGCGCGCCGCCAATGTGCAGAAAACCCGTCGGCGAGGGCGCAAAGCGCGTGACGACAGCAGAAGCGGGATCGGTCATGTGGGCCTTCCTCTTTGGCAGAGAGGCGGATAGGGTCGGGCTGGGCGGTCGGGCGGTTATGGGACAACGACGAGGTCGCGACAAGATGCGACGCCTGCCCGGCTGGATCGCCGACTGGGCGATGATCGAGAACCGCCGCGCCGTGTTGTGGCTGCCGGTGGCGCTTGGCCTCGGGGTGTGGACCTATTTCGCCCTCACTGAGGAGCCCCCTGCCCTCACGGCGTTGAGCGCGCTCGTACCGTTGGCGCTGCTTTGGCGCGGGCTTGCCCGGCGGGGCGGCTGGTGGGCCTATGCGCTCTGCCTGCTCTGGCTGGCCTTTGCGCTCGGCTTTGGCGCCGCTGTCTTGCACACCCGCCTGATCGCCAGCCCAATGCTCGACGCGCCGCTTGTCGAGACCGTCGAGGGCCGCATTATCGAGATCTCGCGCGCCCGCTCCGGCGCCCCACGCGTGCTGCTCGACCGGGTGCGGATCTATGGGCACGAGACGGCGCTCACCCCAACGCACATCCGCCTGACCCTGCTCGATCTCGTGCCCGCCGAGGTTCCCGCCATCGGCCAGCGCCTGCGCAGCTATGCTCGCCTGTTTCCCCCTGGAGGCCCGGTCGAGCCCGGCGGGTTCGACTTTCGCCGCCGTGCTTTCTTTGAGCGCTTGGGGGGCGTTGGCTATGTGCGCGATGCGGCGGTGCTCGATCTGGGGGCGGCCCCTGCGGCGGATGTGCTCGATCGGCTGGGCTTGGCTCTGCAACGCCTGCGTGCACGGGTTTCCGACGCCCTCCGCACGGCCCTGCCCGGCGCAGAAGGCGCCTTTGCCGCGGCCATTGTGGTGGGTGATCGCTCCGCTATCGACGAGCGCGACGCCGACGCCCTGCGTGCGGCCAATCTGGCCCACTTGCTGGCGATCTCGGGGTTGCACATGGGGCTGCTGACCGGCTTGGTCTTTGCTGCGGTGCGCGTGGGGCTGGCGGGTGTGCCAATGCTGGCGCTCAATCTGCCTGGCAAAAAGATCGCCGCAGCGGCCGCCTTAGCCGCGGGCGCGGGGTATCTGGCGCTCTCTGGCACGACCGTGGCGACCCAGCGCGCCTTCATCATGGTTGCCGTGGCGCTGGTTGCGGTGTTGCTTGACCGCCCGGCGCTGTCGCTGCGTGCCTTGGCGGTTGCGGCGGTGATCGTCTTGTTATTGCGCCCGATCTCGCTGCTCGACGCAGGCTTTCAGATGAGCTTTGCCGCCACCACCGCGTTGATCGCCGGGTATGAAGCGTTGGGGCCGCGCCTGCGGATCTGGAGCGATCTGCCCCGCCTGCCGCGCATTGTCCTGTTGTTTGTCCTCGGGCTGGTGTTCACCAGCATACTCGCCGGGCTGGCCACGGCGCCCTTTGCCGCCTTTCACTTCAACCGAACGTCGGTGTGGGGCTTGGCGGCCAACCTCGCAGCGGTCCCCGCCATGGGGTTCTGGATCATGCCGATGGCCATCCTCGCCGGGCTTGGGGCGCCCTTTGGGTTGGAGGGCTGGGCGCTCGCCGGCATGGGGCATGGCATCGGCTGGGTGCTTGGCGTGGCGCACCACGTCGCCAGCTGGCCTGGAGCGATGGCGCCTGTCGCCGCTGCACCAGAGACGGTGTTGGCCCTGGTCAGCCTCGGCGGTGCGTGGCTTGCGCTCTGGCGCACGCGCGTGCGCTTGGCCGGTCTTGGTGCACTCTTGTTGGCCCTCGTCCTCTGGCACCACGCCCCGCCACGCCCGGCGGTGCTGATCGCCCCCGATGGACGGCTGATCGGCGTACTCGGCCCCGAAGGCCGCGCCATGGATCACCCCCGCACCCAGAGCTTTGCCGCTGAGACCTGGCTGCGCCGCGACGGCGATCTGGCGACGCAGGCCGAGGCCGCCCTGCGCCCTGGTTTTACACGCGTGCCCGGCGGGCTTTCAGCCCCGCTCGGTCATGGCTGGCGCTTGGAGGTGCGTGCCTCCTCGCGCATCGAAACCGCCGATCTGATGCGCCTTTGCCAGCCCAACGTCCTGCTCGTCGCCCGCCACGGCAGCTACATCGACGGGCCTTGTCACTACCTGGGCCGCGACGGGCTAGCGCGCGCTGGCGCCGTCGCGGCCTGGGTAGAGGCGGAGGGCGTGCGGCTTATCACCACTGGTACGGCGGAGCACAGGCCATGGTCGCCCAAGCCCAAACCGCGCGCCGCCCCAGAGTAGTCCCCCCAGAGTAATCCGCCTCAACAGGTGCGGATCAAGCCCACCATACGCCCCTGAATACGCACCTGATCCACACGGTAGACCCGGGTTTCATAGGCTTCGTTGGCCGCCTCCAGCGCCACCGATGTCCCACGCTGGCGGAGGCGTTTCAGCGTCGCCTCGTGGTCCTCGATGAGTGCGACGATGATGTCGCCGTTAGCCGCCATGTCCTGGCGGCGGACGACGACGATATCGCCCTCATGGATACCGGCATCGACCATCGAGTCGCCGCGGACTTCGAGCGCGAAGTGCTCCCCCCCGGCATTGAGCATCGCTGCGGGCACACCGACCATCTGACCGTTTTGCTGCATGGCCTCGATCGGAATCCCAGCCGCTACACGACCGATCAGCGGCACATCGCTGGTACCGGGCTGGTAGGCAGCACGGTCCACCAGGCGCGCGAAACGTTCGCCGCCGCTCTCGCCGTAGCGAAATCGACGCGATGAGAGATCGATGGTATCGCTCACGTTCTCCGGTAAGCGGATCACCTCAACCGCGCGCGCGCGGTGGGCCATGCGGCGGATGTAGCCGCGCTCCTCCAGTGCCGTGACCAGACGGTGGATGCCTGACTTGGAGCGAAGATTGAGCGCCTCTTTCATCTCGTCGAAAGAAGGCGAGATGCCTTCGCGCTGGACACGGGTATGGATGAACATCAGAAGATCATACTGTTTGCGCGTTAACATGGTGGAGTTTCCTTGTGGTTGAACTCCTATAGTTCTATTTAGGTTCGCAATTTGTGTCAACACACAACTGAACAAAAAATTCTTCTAATGTTCACAAGGGCATAAAGGGAACGACGTCGCCCCAAGCGGCCGCGCCAGCATGCGGCGCACGCACGATCAGGGCGTTCGCTCGGCTGAGAGTCGCTAACAGTGAACTGTCCTGATTTTCGAAAACCTCGGCCTCGGCCTCACGTCCCACGCCGCGCACCACGGCACGCATGTAGTGCTCGCGCGGGCCGTTGGCGGGCAGATCATGCGCAAGGCGCGCCTTAGCCAGGGCGCGCGGCTGAGCAGGTAGGCCAAGGGCCGCCTCGACACAGGGCAGCAGGAAGATCTCGCCACAAACCAGCGCCGAGACCGGGTTGCCCGGCAGCCCAAGCATCATGGCCTCACCGAGGCGCCCAGCCATGAGCGGTTTGCCGGGGCGCATGGCGATCTTGTAGAAATCGAGCGTGAGCCCGGCCTCGCCATAGACCTCGGCGACCAGATCATGATCACCGACCGAGGCCCCGCCCAGCGTCACCACGATATCGGCACCGCGGGCGGCCTCCAGGGCGGCCAGTAGGCTGGCGCGGTTGTCACGCGCGATGGGACAGGGGCGGGCGAGGGCACCGACCTCGGTAAGGCGTGCGGCGAGGCCGATGTTGTTGGAGGCTACGATCTGATCGGCACGCGGGGTCTCGCCGGGGTGCACCAGTTCGTCACCGGTGGGGATCAGCGCGATCTCGGGGCGGCGGGCGACTTGGACCTCGGCCACGTTCATCGCCGCCAGCAGCGCAAGATCGCGCGCGGTGAGGCGGCGGGGGGCGCTAAGGCGGGCGCCAGCGGCAAAGTCCCCCCCGGCGGGGCGGATGTAGGCGCCTTGGGGCGGGGCTTCATCGACCCGGAGGTGGTTACCCTCGCGGGTGGCGTTTTCCTGGATCAGGATGGCATCGGCGCCCTCGGGCACCGGCGCACCGGTAAAGATGCGCACGGCCGAGCCGGGGGGCAGCGCGCCCGTAAAGGCATGGCCTGCCGCGGCCTCACCGGCGACGGAAAGCGTGGCCCCGGCGGCAGCCTCGGCCGCACGCACCGCATAGCCATCCATGGCCGAGGCGGCGAAGGGCGGCTGGGCGCGCTGGGCGACGGCATCTTCGAGCAACACCCGCCCGCACGCGGCCTCCAGCGCCACCGTCTCGGCGCGCGGGGGCGGCACCAACGTAAACAGCCGCTCCAGCGCCACTGCCACCGCAAGCAGGCTCATGGCTGGGAGAACGCGCCCGACTTGCCGCCGGCTTTGTGGGTGACGCGCACAGCTTCGATGCGCATGGCGCGGTCGACGGCCTTGCACATGTCGTAGACGGTGAGGGCGGCGGTGGTGGCAGCGGTCAGCGCCTCCATCTCGACGCCGGTCTGGCCTTTGAGTTTGACGGTCGCCTCGATGGTGACGCGGTCGGGGGGCGCGGGCGTAAGCGCCACTTCGACCTTGGCGAGCATCAACGGATGGCAGAGCGGGATCAGATCGGGCGTCTTCTTGGCGGCCATGATCCCGGCCAGACGCGCCACGGCCAGCACATCGCCTTTGGCCGCGCGGCCCTCGACGATCATGGCCAGCGTCTCGGGCGCCATGACAACCTCGGCACAGGCGGTTGCGGTGCGCGCGGTCTCGGGCTTGTCCGAGACATCGACCATGCGCGCGTTGCCCTCGGCATCGAAGTGGGTGAGCGAACTCACGCGGCGTCCTCCTTGGGCAGGGGATCGGCCAGGATGGTGCGCGTGGCGGCGGTGACGTCTTCGGCGCGCATCAGGCTCTCGCCGATCAGGAACGAGCGTGCGCCGGCGCGGGCCAGACGCGCTAGATCGGCAGGCGTGAACAGGCCGCTCTCGGCCACGAGATAGCGGTCGGGCGGGATGTGGGCGGCCAGCGCTTCGGTGGTGGCGAGATCGGTGGCGAAACTGCGCAAATCGCGGTTGTTGACCCCGATGAGGCCGGAGCGCAGGCGCAGCGCCCGGTCAAGCTCGGCCCGGTCGTGAACTTCGATCAACACGTCCATGCCCAGCGCAATGGCGGCTTCTTCGAGCTCCATGGCCTGGGCATCGTCGAGAGTGGCCAGGATGAGCAACACGCAGTCGGCGCCGAGCGCACGGCTCTCGACCACCTGGTAGGGATCGTAGAGGAAATCCTTGCGCAGCACCGGCAGGTCAGTCGCCGCGCGCGCCTCCTGGAGATAGGCATCGGCGCCTTGGAAGGACGGCGTGTCGGTGAGGACGCTGAGACACGCAGCCCCCCCGGCCTCATAGGCGCGGGCCAGGGTGGCGGGGTCGAAATCGGCGCGGATCAGGCCCTTGGAGGGCGAGGCGCGTTTGATCTCGGCGATCAGGCCATAGAGGCCAGCGCGCTCGCGCTCAGCCAGGGCGCGCAGAAAGCCGCGGACGGGCGGGGCTGTGGCCACTGCCGCGTCGACCTCGGCCAGGGGGCGGGTGCGTTTGCGCTCGGCCACCTCTGCCAGCTTGTAGGTTTTAATACGCTCCAGAATATCGCTCATGCCGCCTCCGGGTCGGCCCATTGGATGGCACGCTCGCCGCGCGCCGTGAGCCAGTCGTTGATCTTTGAGAACGGGCGCGAGCCGAAAAAGCCCCGCCTGGCCGACATCGGCGAGGGGTGGGGGCTCTCCAGGATCAAGTGATCGCCCGGACGGATGTGCTTGGTCATGGCCTGGGCCGATTTGCCCCAGAGGAGAAACGCCGTCGGGCGCCCGGAGACGCGGTCGATCACATCGCCGGTGAGGTCCTCCCAGCCGAGCTTGCCCTTGTGGCCGTTCATCACGCCGGCGGGGACGGTGAGCACGGCGTTGAGCATCAGCACGCCCTGGCGCGCCCAGAAACGTAGGTCACCATCGGGGGGGCGCGCACCGAGGTCGTCCTCCAACTCGCGGTAGATGTTGGCGAGGGATTTGGGCAGCGCCACGCCGGGCTTGACGGAAAAGGCGAGGCCGTTGGCGTGGCCCGGTGTCGGATAGGGATCCTGGCCGAGGATGACGACGCGCACGGCCTCGGGGGGCGTCAACTCGAAGGCCGAGAAGATCTCCTCGCGCGGGGGCAGGATCTCGCGGGCGTCGCTGTCGAGACCGGCTTCGACGGCAAGCGCCGCCGGGCCGCGGAAAAACGACAGGCCGGCCCAATCGCCAAGACGCTCCAAGGGCAGGCTCATGCGGTAGCCCCTTGGGTGGCGGCGGCGAGGGCGGCGACCTTGGCGCGCGCGGCGCCGCTTTGCAGGCTCTCGGTGGCTTGGGCGGCGCCCTCTTTGAGGTCCGATGCACGCCCTACCACTACCAGGGCAGCGGCAGCGTTCAACACCACGGCGTCGCGGTAGGCGCCTGGGGCACCGTCGAGCAAGGCGCGAAAGGCGCGGGCGTTGTCGGCAGGCGTGCCCCCCAGGATCGCCTCGAAGGGATGGACCGGCAGGCCAGCGTCCTCAGGGTGGATCTCGGTCTCGGTCACTGCGCCCGAGTGCAGTATCGCCACGTGGCTGGCCCCGGCGATGGAGAGTTCGTCGGTGCCGTCGTGGCCGTGGACAAGCCAGGCCGCCGTCGAGCCGAGCCTAGCCAGCGTCTCAGCCATGGGGCGCAACCACGCGCGGGCAAACGCCCCGGTGAGCTGATAGCGCACGCCCGCGGGATTGGTCAGCGGGCCGAGGATGTTAAAGACGGTGCGCGTGCCGAGCTCGACCCGCACCGGCTGGACATGGCGCATCGCCGGATGGTGCATGGGTGCCATCATAAAGCAGATACCGGCCTCCGCCAGCGCGCGCTCAGTGGCAGCGGCGGGGAGCATCACCTCGATACCCATCTCGGAGAGCAGATCGCCCGCGCCCGCCTGCGAAGACAACGCCCGGTTGCCGTGTTTGGCCACCGTCACGCCCGCACCAGCCACGACAAAAGCCGCCGCGGTGGAGATGTTGAGCGTGCCCTTGCCATCCCCCCCGGTGCCGACGATGTCCATGGCGCCCTCGGGGGCTACGACGCGCTCCATCCGCGCGCGCATGGCACCGGCTGCGGCGGTAATTTCGTCGACGGCCTCGCCGCGGGTGCGCAAGGCGAGCAAAAACGCGCCGATCTGGGCGGGACTGGCCGCGCCGTCCATGATCGCGGCAAAGGCTTCCTCGGCTTGGGCAAGGCTCAGCGGAGCGTCGGCTGCGACACCGATCAGGCGTTTGAGTACGTCGCTCATGCCGGCACCGCTAGATCGAGGAAGTTACGCAACAGCGCATGGCCGTGCTCGGAGGCGATCGACTCGGGGTGAAACTGCACGCCGTGGACCGGGCGCTCGCGGTGCGCGAGCCCCATCACCACCCCCGACTGCGCCCGCGCGGTGGCGACAAGCGGCGCGGGTAGTGCCTGCGCCCCCACATCGAGCGAATGATAGCGCGTGACGGCAAAGCCCTGGGGCAATCCGCGAAACACGCCGCTCTCGTCGTGGGTGATGGTCGAGACCTTGCCGTGCAGCACTTCGCGGCAGCGCCCAACTGTCGCGCCAAACGCCGCCCCGATGGCCTGATGGCCAAGACAAACGCCAAGGATGGGCAGCGTCGGCGGGGCCTCGCGCACCAGATCGACGCAGATGCCCGCTTCGGCGGGCGAGCACGGCCCCGGGCTCAACACCACCGCCTCGGGGCTGCTGGCCAGGGCCTCTTCGACCGAGATCTCGTCATTGCGCACGACACGGGTCTCAGCGCCCAGTTCGCCGAGATAATGAACCAGATTCCAGGTGAAGCTGTCGTAATTGTCGATCAGGAGGAGCATGGGATTGCTTGGCCTTGGTTGGCACGGATCGGCGGGCGCCGCAGTGTGCGTCGTGTCTCTACTGGTCTCTAGGGCGATTTTGGACGATATTTTAGTCTGAGACACCTCATTAGGGTACTGGGACGGCTGGCGTCGCCTTGACGTTGACTATATACATCTCGCAGGTGGGCACTGGGCGTCAAGCGGGCCGGAAGGGCGCTGGCCGCCATGCGCTGGGGCTCGCTTTGCTCGTTCGCCGCGCGCTGGCGCCAGGAGACAGCCGCGATCCCGCCCGCCCAAACGACCCCACGCCCACACAAACGAACAGACGAGACGCAGGAGCAGACCAGCATGGCCAGACATCGCGCCGCGCCACGACGCCACCCAGGCCCGTTCAAACGGGGGCTGACCTTTATCGGCGGACTGCTGTGCGGCGTTGTCCTTGTCGGCGGCGGCGTGGTGGCGCTCTCGGTGAGCCTACCCGAGAGCGTCGCCCCCCGGCTGGCTGCCGTGCTCGGGGCAGCCCCCGTCGAAGAGCGCGCCGCCGCCGAGGACGCGCCCGAGCCCGAACCCGAGGAGACCGTGGGCGCACTGGCAGGCACCGGACCACAAGGCTTGTCCGGCGCGCCTGCGCCAGCCCCCGCCCCTTCGGCTGGCGCCCCCGGCGCACCAGGGCGCCCTGCCACCCAAACCCCGACCGCAAGCCTCGCCCTCACTCCCCTGCCCGGCGCTGGTGACAGCGGCTTTGGCTCGGGGCTGAGCACCTCGGGCAGCGATAGCGGCTCCACCGAATTGGGCGCCATCGCCGCACTGCCGCCCTCGGGGCCAGTCGCCCCGCCCTCCCCAGTGCCCAGCGTCGGCGCAAGCGCCCCCGCCTTTAGGCTGGACGGCCCAGCGCTCGACATCAACGCCCGCCCCTTCGACGGCCAAGGCCGCCCGCTGATGGCGGTGATCCTGACCGATGCGGGCGCGAGCACGCTGGCGCGCGAGACGCTGTTGTCGTTGCCCGCCCCGCTCACCCTGGCGATTGCGCCGGGGGATCCGTTTGACATCGATCTAGCTGGGGCTGCACGCGCCACCGGTTATGAGGTGTTGGCCCAACTCGGCATCGGCGAGGGAGCGACGATTGCCAGCGGCCTCAGCGATGTCGAGATCGCCGACCGCGCCGAAGCGGCAATGGAGCAGCTTTCCATGTCGGTGGGCGCGCTGCCGATCACGGCGGACGGTGCGCCGGTCGACGACCGTGTCGCGCGCGCGCTGATCGCGGTACTGGAGCGCAACGGCTTTGCCTTTGTCGGCGCCAGTGACGAGGCCCCGGCGCGCAATTTCGCCGGTGCCTTTGGCGTGCCGTTTACCGGGCGCACCACCACGGTGCCAACCGATGTGACGCCCGACGACGCCTACGCCGCCCTCACTGCCACCGCAGAAGCGGCCAATGCCAACGGCACGGCAGTGCTGAGCGGGCCAGCCTCGCGCGCCATGCTGGAGGCACTGTTGCTTTGGAGCGTCGACAATGCCGGGGGCGCGGTGGTGCTGGCACCGCTCTCGGCGGTAATCAAGGTGGCGGGCAACTGAGCATGTTGGCGTGCGGGGGCCTGCGGGGGCGTCAGCGCCCTCGCCACACCGGATCGCGCTTCTCGGCAAAGGCACGCGCGCCCTCTAGCTGGTCCTCGGAGGCATAGAGCCGATCGACGCTGGCCAACTGGCGCTTGGTGATACGGTTCAGCATATCCTGAAAACGCGCATCCTCGGCCTCGCGCACGATCTCCTTGATGGCGGCGTAGACCAGCGGCGGGCCGCTCTCCAGGAGGCGCGCCAACTCCCACGCCTTGCCCATGAGCGAGGCCGTCGGGACAACCTCGCGCACCAGCCCCCAGCGCAGCGCTTCCTCGGCGTCGAACCAGCGCCCGGTGAGCAGCAGATCCATCGCCACGTGATAGGGGATGCGCTTGGGCAGTTTGATCGAGGCGGCATCGGCCACTGTGCCAGAGCGGATCTCGGGCAGGGCAAACTGGGCGTGCTCGGCAGCCAGGATCAGATCGCAGGAAAGCGCCAGTTCGAGCCCGCCGCCGCAGCAGATGCCGTTGACGGCGCAGATCACCGGCTTGTTCATCTGGCCAAGCTCTTGCAACCCGCCAAAGCCGCCAATGCCGTAATCGCCGTCGACCGCATCGCCACCGGCTGCGGCTTTGAGATCCCAGCCGGGGCAGAAGAATTTCTCACCGGCGCCGGTCAGCAGGGCGACGCGCAGCTCCGGGTCGTCGCGAAACTGCTGGAAGACTTCGCCCATCAGCCGCGATGTGGCCAGATCGATGGCGTTGGCCTTGGGCCGGTCAAGCACGACCTCCAAGACAGCGCCCTCGCGGCGCGTGCGCAAGGGATGACTCATGGCGCGCTCCTCTCGGCGAGCACCACCAGCGCATCGGCAGCAACGGCGCGGGTGGGCGTGACGATCAACGGGTTGATTTCCAGTTCGATCAGGCGTTCGCGCTCGGTGAGGGCAAATTTCTGGATGGCCAGCACGGTCTCGACCAAAGCGGCCATATCGGCGGGGGGACGGGCGCGAAAGCCGTAAAGGCGGGGGGCCGTGCGCAGCGTATCGAGCGCGGCGCGGATCTCGGTGGCCGCACAGGGCAGCAACAGCGTGGCGGTGTCGGCCATCAGTTCGGTCTCGATGCCACCGGCACCGAGTGTGAGCACCAGCCCATGCGGATCGGCGAGCACGCTGCAAATCAGCTCGGCTACACCGTCGCACAGCATGGTCTCGACCAGATAGCCCTCGGGGGCGGCCATGCGCTCGGCAGCGGACTGGACGGCTGCGGCGTCCTCCAGCGCGAGCGCCACAGCGGCCTTCTCGGATTTATGCGCCACGCCGAGAGCCTTGAGGACGACCGGATAGCCCAGGTCTTCACCGGCCTCCGCCGCCTCGGTGGGCGTCGCGGCGAACCGGCCCTCGGGCACCGGCACACCGTGGGTGGCGAGCGAGAGCTTGGCCAAGCGCTCGTCCAGGCCCACAGGCGTGCCCCCGGCGACAGCGGGCGCGGCCAGCGGCATGGGGCGTGGCACGGCCAACGCGCGCCCGACTTCTGAGAGGGCAGCGACGGCGTGCATAGCCTCTTCGATCCCGGCCAGAGGCGCGATGCGGGCCTCGATCAGGGCGTCGGCGGCGGCCTCATCCAGGCTCTCGGGCAGCGAGGCGAGCAGCGCCGTGGGGGTAGCGCTGGCCTGAGCCGCAGCCTTTAGCGCCTCAACAGCCGCATCCCAGACCGGATCGGGCGCACAGCGATCTGGCCTAGGGCGGTCGTAGACGAGCAGGCCGAGATCCGGGGCTTCGGAGAGCGCTTCGGTAAAGACCGCGGTCATCGCCTCGGTCTGTCCCCAGATGCGGGTGTGGTAGTCGAGCGGATTGGTCGCCGCGACCTCGGGGCCGAGCAGCGCCTGGAGACGCTTGGCACGTGCAGGCGCAAATCCCGGCAGCGCGACCCCTGCCCGCTCCGCCGCATCGCCGACCAGCGCCGCCTCGCCGCCCGAACAACTGAGCGAGACCACGCGCCGC
Organism: Pseudomonadota bacterium; assembly: GCA_038750185.1. Taxonomy (GTDB): domain Bacteria; phylum Pseudomonadota; class Alphaproteobacteria; order Rhodobacterales; family Rhodobacteraceae; genus Thermohalobaculum. Next base: position 4,705 of record JBCDHK010000008.1, on the reverse strand, counting down.
CCGGGCAGTGCGCCGTGGATATGGGCCAGCTTCAGCGTCTCGATAAAGGCCGGCAGCGTCTCGACCTGGGCCACGCCGAGGCGGGCGAAGAAGGCGCGCCCGGCAGCCTCGGTTCCGGTCATCGAGGCGGTGTGGCTGAGGGCTGCACGCCGCCCGGCCTCGGAGCGCCCGACACGCAGCGCGACCACCGGTTTGGCCAGGGTATGCGCGGTCTCGGCCAGGGCCTCCCAAGCGAGCGGCGGTCCGGCGCCCTCGATGTGGAGGCCGACCGCGGTGATGCGCGGATCGGCCAGCATGGCGGCAGCGATCTCCGCGGCACCGGTCTGGGCCTGGTTGCCGGCAGCGACGGCCATCGCCAGCGGCAGGCCGCGACGCTGCATGGTCAGCGTCAGCAACAGATTGGATGACTGCGCTACGAGCCCGACCCCGCGTGCAACCGGGCGTCCGCCCTGAACATCTGGCCAGAGCGCGACACGGTCGAGCCAGTTTAGGAAGCCGTAGCCGTTGGGGCCGAGCAGCGCCATCTCGCCTGCGGCTTCGACGAGGGCGTCTTGCAGCCTGGCCCCGCCCGCGGTCTCGGCAAAGCCTGAAGCAAAGCAGACGGCGCCTCCTGTGCCGCGGGCGGAAAGCGCTGCCACGGCCTCGACGCTGGCGGCGGCATTGACGGCGATGAAGGCGGCATCGGGGGCTTGGGGCAAGGCGGCGATGTCAGCGACGCAGGCCACCCCCGCCAGGCTGTCGCGCGCTGGATGGACGGCATGGAGCGCACCCTCAAAGCCGATCGCGCGGCAGGCCGCAATCACCGCCTCGCCCCAGCGCCCGCCGCCGATCACAGCAACCGAGCGCGGCTTTAGCAGGCGAGCGAGATCGGGCATCGTGGTCTCCACAGCGCGAGAGCGGAGCCCTACGGTGGCAGGTTATCGAGCGCGCGAAAAGGGGGCTTTGGCGGCGGGATGGGGCTGGGGCGCGGGCAGCGCGGTGCGCCCGTCGGCTCCCAGCAGCCAACGCTCAGACCCTTCGAGGACGAGACAGCTGAGCCGCCCACCAAACACCAACCCCGTGTCGAGACCGATGCGATTGTCGCGCACCGCCACCTCGAACACCGGCGTGTGGCCATGTACGACGACAGCACCATGATCGGCAGACGAGGACAAAAACGGCTCGCGGATCCAGATCAGATCGTCGGGGTCTTGCTCAGCCAGGGCGACGCCCGGGCGCAAGCCCGCATGGACAAACAGATAATCGCCAAAGTGCAGCACGCGCGGCAGGCCGCTCAACAAGGCGCGCACCCGCGCCGGGATCGCCTTGGCCAACTGCGCACTGATGGTGGCGCAGTCCGCACCGCTCGGAGAAATACCGTAGGACGCGAGACAGGCATCGCCGCCATTGTCGAGCCAAAACGGTAGATCGACCTTATCGGGATGCTCCAAACAGCCGGTCAGATAGGCGTCGTGATTGCCGCAAAGCGCGAGCGTGTGCGCATCGCGCGCTGCGATCCAAGCCAGCACGCCAGCGCTGTCGGGCCCGCGGTCGATGTAGTCGCCAAGCAGGATCAGACGCCAGTCGTGGACGGGATGGGCCGCCAGATCGGCCTCGATGCGCGCAGCCATGGCCGCCAGCGGTGCCAGACACCCATGCACATCGCCCACGGCATAAAGCCTGAGCCCGGGCGGCGCGGCAGCCTCGGCCAAACGCGTCACAGCATAGCACTCCAACGCACAGCGCAGCCGAGGGCACTAGCAGTACCCCGGCAGCTACGGTCAGTCAGGAAATCCAAACCGTCCCGAAGGACGCGGCCCAGGTTCAGAGCAGCCCCTCGCGCTGGGCCTTCTTGCGCGCCAGCTTACGCGCCCGGCGCACGGCCTCGGCCTTTTCGCGCGCGCGCTTGACGGAGGGTTTCTCGTAGTGCTGGCGCAACTTCATCTCACGGAAGACGCCCTCGCGCTGGAGTTTCTTCTTGAGCGCGCGCAACGCCTGATCGACGTTGTTGTCCCTGACCTGTACCTGCAAGGGGATCTCCCGTTTGATTGCGATGTTCGGCTGTGTGGGGCTATATACGGGGGCAGAGCAACCCTGTCCACCCGGGCAACGGCATGGGAGGCGGCCATGACAGCCGAAGATAGCACTTTAGAGGGCGCGCGGGCGCGTCTCATCGAAGCCGCGCTACCGCATGTGGCTTTTGACGGCTGGTCGCGAGAATCGCTCAAGCTGGCACTGGCGGAGACCGGGATCGATGCCGAGACTGCGACGCTGGCCTTCCCGCGCGGTGGTGTCGACATGGCGCTGGCGTTCCATCGCCAGATGGACGCCGCCCTAGCCGAGGACTTGGCCGCGCGCGAGATGGAGGCGCTGCGCATTCGCGATCGCATCAGTTATGCCGTGCGCCGCCGCTTAGAACTGGTCGATGAGCACAAAGAGGCCGTGCGCCGTGGTGGCACACTGCTCGCCCTGCCCGTCTATGCGGCTGAGGGCGCGCGCGCGCTCTGGCAGACAGCGGACACGATCTGGACTGCGTGCGGCGACACCGCCACCGATTACAACTGGTACACCAAGCGCGCGATCCTCTCGGGGGTCTACTCGGCCACAGTCCTCTACTGGCTCGGCGACGAGAGTGTGGGCCACGAGCGCACCTGGGCCTTCCTCGACCGGCGCATCGAAGGCGTGATGCAATTCGAGAAGGCCAAGGCGGCGGCGGAGAAGAACCCGGTGGTGCGCAATGCGCTGTGGCTGCCGATGCAGATCCTCTCGCGGGTGCGCGCGCCAGGGGGTGCGGGGAGTTTTTAGGGTGGCTTTCTTAGATGATTAGCAGTTAAGCCCCGCTATTTTACACAGCGGCCAGCACTGGTAATGAGCTTACTCATAAGGTCTGTGAGATCTTTTTACATTCGGCCACCGTAGCCTGGGCAAGCCAGGAGCGGTTGACACGGGTCACCCTCTTTCACGGGCGAGCCGAGGCCTTCGTCACCCACGGCGTCCTCAACCGCTCGTGGAAGATCATGACCATCGACCTCCGCAATTGGGCGCATCGGTTTTGATTGCCGCAAGCTGGACTACGGCGCTTTGCGCACAAGGTGGCGCACGGCCAATCAGATTCGCAGCCGTATGAGAGCGAGAGCGCCCTTGCAGAGGCAGGCCTTGCGATAAAATGCTATCTTGCAGTGCAATAGCTGCTTTCCCTGGGTCAACCGTTGCAGATTCGCCGCTACGCATCTGCAAGTCTTGCAATTTTTCCTGCTCTCCATCGAGAAATCCGCACTGCACCCTTGCTTTTGCTGCGGCGCACACTTAAAACAGTTCCAGCGATACCTGGTATCGCCGCCCTTCCTGGGCGTTTCCTCCCTTAGACTCGGGCCGGGGTAAAACCTGGCCCTTTTTTTTGTCAAATCAGGCCCCTGGCAGAGCACACTGCCCAGAACACGACAAAGCGCCACGGTATCGCCCGCAGCGCTGTCCGACAGCACTCTCTCGATAGCCTACTCGGCAGCCAGCCGGGTCTCAGGCGCAGAACGCGCGATCAGCTCGGCAATGACACGGTCGAGCCGGCGGCGCACTTCCTCAAAGGCAGGCCCTGGCCGGACGCGCTTTTGATCCAGATAGAGGCCGCGATCGATCTCGATTTGCACAGCGTGAATACGCTGGGCGGGACGGCCATAGAGCTGGGTGATGTAGCCCCCGGCAAAAGGCGCATTGCGCGCCACGACAAACCCAGCCGCCTCAAAGGCCGCTTGCGTATCCGCCACCACCGCCCGTGCCGCTGCCGCACCAAAGCGATCACCGAGCACGATTTCGGGTGTGCGCCCACGCACACGCGGCGCCGCACGCAGCGCCTCCGAGGGCATGGAGTGGCAGTCAAACAGCACCGCCGTGCCGAATTGCGCCCGCGCGCGGTCGAGCAAGGCCCCAAGACGGCGATGGTAGGGGGTATGCACGGCCTCGATGCGCGCCTGTGCCTCGGAAAGCGTAATCTTGCCGTTGTAGATCTCGCGCCCCTCCGCCACGACACGCGGCACCACGCCAAGCCCCGCCGCGACACGCTGGTTGAGCCCGCGCGCCTCGACCCCCTCGATCAGCGCCGGGTCGAGTTCGTCGGGCGCGCGGTTGAGATCGAGCCAGGCTCTGGGCGCCAGCGCACACAAGAGCGGCGCACCGAGGCGCGGAGCAGCCTCGAACAGCCGATCCACCAGCGCGTCCTCGGAAGCACGCAGATTGGGCAGATCGAGCTTTGATCGCGTCACCAGATCGGGCGGATAGTGGCAGCCGCTGTGGGGCGAACTGAACACCGCATTACTGACGAGAGGATCAGGCTCGGCAAGGGTATAGGGCGGATCGACGGTCATCGGCGCGAATGTAGACTTCCGGTCTGGTCTCTGCACCTGTTTTCTATCCCAAAGGCGTTCTTGTTGCGAGGGCTTGCCAGCCGGGGCGGAGCTATTCTATTGAGAGGGCATCAAGTGGGCGCGTAGCTCAGCGGGAGAGCACTACGTTGACATCGTAGGGGTCGCTGGTTCAATCCCAGCCGCGCCCACCATCCTTAAAGCCTGTGTTTTCAGGCCCTCTAAGAGCTTAAATGGTAAAGATAAATCTGCGGTTCGATAGCCGTCGTTTTTGCAGTAGGGCAGTGGCTTGGTAAAGGCCAGTCTGAGGACTGCCCGCTGGTGTGGAAGGCTGCCAGAAGCCCAGAGTTTCCAGGGGTTTGTCAGGAAGG
>JBCDHK010000007.1:0-28626 GCA_038750185.1 Pseudomonadota bacterium | reverse complement strand
TTCGGGCGCCGGCGCTGCAACGGGTTCGGGGGTGGCCGGCTCAGGCGCTGGCGGCTCGGACGCAACCGGCTGGGCGGCGGCTGGCTCGGCAACAGGGGACGGCGTGGCAACCGGCTCAGGTTCAGGCTGAGGCTCGGGGGCGGGCTCAGGCTCTGGAGCGGGTGGCTCGGCGGCAACTGGTGCTGGTCCTGGCGCGGGGGCAGGGGGAGCGCTGGCCTCAGGCAAGGGCGCCGGGGCTGCTTCGGCGGGCTCTGGGGCAGGCGCAGGCGCTGGCTCCGCCTCCAAGACCGGGGCAGGCGCAGCCACGGCGGGGGCTGTCTCTGGGCTTGCCCCAGCCTCGCCTGGCTCCAGCTGCGCCTTGAAGTTGTCGAAGAACTGATCGGCCATCTTCTTGGCAAAGCCGTCAATCAGCCGCGCGCCGAGCTGGGCGATCTTGCCGCCGACCTTGGCATCGGCCTCATAGTGCAGATGCGTGGTGCCCGCCTCGCCGTCGGACAGGCGCACCGTGGCCCCGCCCTTGGCAAAGCCCGCCGCACCGCCCTTGCCCTCGCCAACAATGCGGTAGCTCTCGGCCTCAACCACATCCTCCAGCGCGACGGTGCCGTTGAAGGTGGCTTTTACTGGACCGACCTTCTGGGTCACGGTGGCCGTGAAAGAGTCATCAGCCGTCTTTTCCATGGCAGTACAGCCTGGGATGCTGGCCTTGAGCACCTCCGGATCGTTCAGCGCCGCCCAAACCGCGCTCCGCGGCGCAGCGATCAGGCGCTCTCCAGTCATTTTCATCGGCCTGCCTCCTCCGTGTTGATTTCAACCGCGAGACTAGTCGGGCGCCGACGAGATTGTCCAGGTGCATCTATCCAAGGCGAACAGGCCGCGCGCGGTGGTGGGGGGCACGCAGCCCACCCCAGCACCGCAGGCGCTTCAGCCTTGGGGGGCAGGGAGCAGTTTCTCGATGGCCGCGCGCACCTGGCGTGCCGTTGGGCGGACGTTGGTGCCAAAGGCCGTCACCAAGCGCCCATCGGGGCCGACCAGATACTTGTGAAAGTTCCAGCGCGGTGCCTGGGCCGGGCCCAACTCGCGCATCGCCCAGGTGTAGAACGGATGCGCCGAGCGCCCGCGCACCGGCGTGATCGCGGTCATGGGAAAGTCGATGGAGAAGTTGACCTCGCAAAAATGCGCCACCTCGGCCTCAGTGGAAAGCTCCTGGCCGCCGAAGTCGTCCGAGGGGATGCCAAGCACCACCAGCCCGCGCGCGCGGTAGGTGTCGTAGAGTTCTTGCAGCCCGTCGTATTGGCGGGTGAAGCCGCAGCGCGAGGCGGTGTTGACCACCAGGACCGGGCTGCCGGCGTAGTCCTTGAGGCGCACGGTGTCGCCGGTGAGGCCGGGAAAGGCGAAATCATGGGCGATGATCTCGCCGGCTTGGGCTGGGCTTGCGCGCAGGCCCCCGATCACGGCGGTGGCAGCGACGGCGGCGGCAAGGCCGAGAAACGTCAGTCGGGTGAACAGCATGGGCGCCCTCCGGTTGGTTTGCAATCAAGATGCCGCCCGGGGCCTGTGGGTCAAGTGGTGGGGCCGAACACCCGCGTGAACAGCGTCTCGACGTGCTTGGTGTGGTAGGAGAGATCGAACAGCGCCGCGATCTCCTCGGGGCTGAGCGCCGCCGTGACCTCCTGGTCGGCGGTGAGTTCGGCGCGGAAATCGGCGCCCGCCTCCCACACCTTCATGGCGTTGCGCTGGACGAGGCGATAGGCGTCCTCGCGCGAGACGCCCCTCTGGGTGAGCGCAAGCAGCACGCGCTGGGAGTGCACCAGCCCGCGGTGGCGCTCCAGGTTGGCCTGCATGGTCTTGGGGTAGACGACAAGGCGCTCGATCACGCCCGCCATCCGGTGGAGCGCGAAATCGAGCGTCACGGTGGCGTCGGGCCCGATCATGCGCTCGACCGAAGAGTGCGAGATGTCGCGCTCGTGCCAAAGAGCGACGTTCTCCATGGCAGGCAGCGCGTAGGCGCGCACCATGCGGGCCAGGCCCGTGAGGTTTTCCGTCAGCACCGGATTGCGCTTGTGCGGCATGGCGGAGGAGCCCTTTTGGCCGGGCGCAAAATACTCCTCGGCCTCCAGCACTTCGGTGCGCTGGAGGTGGCGGATCTCGGTCGCCAAGCGCTCGATGGAGGAGGCGATCACGGCCAGCGTGGCAAAATACATCGCGTGGCGATCACGCGGGATCACCTGGGTGCTGATCGGCTCGGGGCTAAGGCCCATGGCCGCGCCCACATGCGCCTCGACGCGCGGGTCGACATTGGCAAAGGTGCCGACGGCGCCCGAGATCGCCACCGTGGCCACTTCCTCGCGCGCTGCCACCAGCCGCGTGCGGTTTCTCGCCATCTCGGCATAAGCCTGGGCGAGCTTGAGCCCAAAGGTGGTCGGCTCGGCGTGGATGGCGTGGCTGCGGCCCATGCAGAGCGTGTCCTTGTGCTCGTGGGCGCGGGTCTTGAGGGCTGCCAGCAGCCGGTCGATCCCCTCCAAGAGCAGATCGGCCGCGCGGGTGAGCTGGACATTGAAGCAAGTGTCGAGCACATCCGAAGACGTCATACCCTGATGGACAAAGCGCGCCTCAGGCCCGACGTGTTCGGCCAGGTGGGTGAGAAAGGCGATGACGTCGTGCTTGACCTCGGCCTCGATGGCATCGATGCGCGCCACATCAAACTCGACCGCGCGCGCCGACCAGACAGCCTCAGCCGCCGAGGCCGGAATCACGCCGAGATCGGCCATGGCCTGGGCGGCATGGGCCTCGATTTCATACCAGATGCGAAACTTGGCAGCGGGCTCCCAGAGCGCAGTCATGGCGGGGCGGGCATAACGGGGGATCATCGGTGTCTCCTGGGTGGCGTCGCGTGAGCCCTCGCGCGCGCGCGGGCGCTCTGTCAAGCCAGGGCGCGCCAGACCCCCTTGTCATCGGCGTGCCAAAAGCCGAAGTCACTCCCCATGATCGCCTCTGAAAAATTCTTCCGCGGGCGCTGGCAGATGGTGCGCATCATCGAGAACGTCAGCGAGGGTGTGATCGGTGAGTTTTGGGGGGAAGCCGCCTTCCAGCCCGGCGCGCATGGCCTCGTTTGCCGCGAGAGCGGCGTGTTGCGCTTTCGTGGCAGTGACTACCACGCCGCCCGCGCCTCGCTTTGGCGTTTTCCGGGCGCGGGGCGCATCGAGGTGCGCTATGAGGACGGGCGGCCCTTCCACGATTTCATCATCGACGAGCCGCGGGCCGAGCACGCCTGCGGTGCCGATCGCTACCGCGTCTCCTATGATTTCGGCACGAGCGAATGGACCAGCCGCTGGGAGGTCAGCGGCCCGTCCAAAGATTACCAGATGACGACGCGCTACTACCGCCCAGGCTTGGCGAGCGAACGCCTGGCCAGCCTGGGAACGTCGCGCGCCTGAAGCCTCAGGCCCCCGGCTTCAACTGGCTCAGATCGATGCCAAAAGTCACGGCGCCGATCGGGGTGTTGCCGTCCGTGGGATCGACCACCGTCAGGCTGACCTGGGTCTGAAACTTTTGGGTCGATTCGTCGTACTCGACCTCCGAGACATGCACCGCGTCTTTGCCGAGCGGGTAGGTGTCGCGATACTTGGCCTCATCGCCTTGGTAGTAATCCGAGGTCGGATCGGAGATGGCCGCGTTCAGCCCCCATTTGTCCATCACGATGATCTCGGTGATGATGCCCTTGGACGTCTCACGCTTGTCGCGCAGCACGATGGAGGCCTGGCGGTCGAGCAGGTCGTAGATCATGTATTTGGCGTCGATCTTGGTCTGACGGCGCCATTCAAGATCGAGCGCGTCGATCTGGGACTGGGTCATGCTGGCGTGCATGACGTTGGCCTCGCGGATGGCGTCGATCACCACCGGATCGCGGATCCAGTCCAACAGATCGGTGGCGGCGAGATCGGCCACGTCCTCGGCATAAGCCTCAATGGGCGGCACGTCCTGTGCCAGGGAGGGAGTAGCGAAAGCCGCCAGGGCAAGCGCTGCGATCCAGCGTGTGAGATCGGTCATGGGATCTGTCCTTCTAAGAGCCCGAATTGTGGTAAGTTTCGGGCATCTTTGTCATTTTTGGCACGCATGAATAGAACAAGCCGCTCTTCATAACCACCATAGGTTGTATAACTGTGACGGAATTTTGAATTGCCAACCCCGCAGCGCCCAGAATGTGCCCAATTTGTGGCACGCGCCGCCTTGCCAAACCCCCTCGGACCCGGGCACCCTCGCGCCATATCCAACCTCAGGAGCCCGCCGCCGATGCGCCGCCCCCTCCGCCACACGCAACCGGCGGGCGAGAATACCCCCCCGACCCTGGCCAATTGGCGCCTGGCCCCCTGGAGTGCGGACAGCTTCACCCGCGTGCGCGAGATCGTGCCGACAGCCGATATCCCCGCCGCCGCACCCGCACCCCTGCCCATCGAGCGCCACGACATCGCCCGCCTTGGCGTGCCCGATGGGGCGGGCGGGGAATGCCGCTTTGGTGATTTTCTGGCGGCGGGCCACACCACGGGCTGTGTCGTCTTGCGCGCCGGGCGCTTGGCGGGCGAGTGGTATGACCGCGGCTATGACGGGCTGGCGCCGCACATCCTGTTCTCGATCACCAAATCGGTGACCGGCTTGCTCGCGGGCATTCTGGCTGACCGCGGCCTGCTCGATCCGGACGCGCTGGTGAGCGCCTACCTCCCCGAAGCCGCCGGCTCGGCCTATGAGGGCGCCACGGTGCGCCATGTCCTCGATATGACCGTCTCGACCGGGTTCGAGGAGAGCTATCTCGATCCCACCGGCGATTACGCGCGCTACCGGATCGCCACCAATTGGAACCCCGCGGCCGAGTTTGCCCAGGCGTCCTCGCTGCACGAATTCCTGCCGAGCCTGCGCGCTGGCCCCGAACCCCACGGCAGCGCGTTCCATTATGTCTCGCCCAACTCCGATCTGCTGGGCTGGCTTTGCGAGCGCGCGGCGGGGCGGCGCTATGCCGATTTGGTCTCCGAGTTGCTCTGGCGCCCGCTCGGCGCTGAGGCGGCGGCCTATGTCACGGTCGATCGCCTCGGTGCTGCCCGCGCGGCGGGGGGCTTGTGTGCGCGGGTGCGCGATCTGGCGCGGCTTGGCGAGATGGTGCGCCTTGGCGGCCTCGGCCCACACGGGCCCATCGTGCCGGGCTGGTGGATCGACGACTTGGAGCGCGCGGGCGACCGGGAGGCCTGGGCGCGCGGCGATCTGGTGCAGTTGTTTCCCGAGGGCCGCTACCGCGCACAGTGGTATCAGTCGGGCCATGCCTCGGGCGCGCTTTGTTGCATTGGCATCCATGGGCAGTGGCTTTGGATCGATCCGGCGGCAGAGGTGGTGATCGCCAAGGTCTCGGCCCAGCCCGAACCGGCAGACGACGCGCTCGATCTGGCCAACATCGCGGCGCTGGCCGCCGTCTCTGCGGCGCTGGCGCGCGCTTGACAGCCGCGTACTCGCTCATCAAACCCACACCATCCATCGGGGAGGAAGACGCCATGGCCCGCCCCAGCGCCATCTTGCACATCGGCACCGAAAAGACCGGCACCACCAGCCTGCAAGCCTTCCTAAGCGCCAACCGTGCCGCGTTGGAGCAAAACGGCTTTCGCTATGCCCGATTTGCCGGCGACGACAACCACCGGGCCCTGGCGGCCTATGCCAGCGCCGATAGCGAGCGCGACGATCTGCGCCAGCGCTTTGAGATCACCTCAGCGGCGGATCTGGCCGGGTTTCGCGCCCGCCTGGAGGCCGAGGCCGAGGCCGAAATCGCCGCCTATCCAGAGCACACCTTTATCCTGTCCAACGAGCACTGTTCGAGCCGCCTGATCACCCCGGAGGACATCGCGCGCCTCAAGGCGTTGCTCGACAGGCTGTTCTCGCGCGTCGAGATCGCGCTCTATCTGCGCCGCCAGGACCGGGTCGCCGTCAGCTTCTACTCGACCCAACTGCTGATGGGCTCGCCAGAGGCGCGGCTACTGCCCGAGGGTGATGAGCTGGATTTCTACTATGACTACGAGGCGTTACTGGCGCGCTGGGCGGAGGCCTTTGGGCGCGCGCGGGTCCATCCGGCCCTCTTCGAGCCCGAGAGCCTGACGGGGGGCTCGGTGACCGAGGATTTCGCTGCGCGCTGGGGCTTGGGCGGCGGTCTGCAGCCGGTGGCGCGGCACAACGCGTCGCTGCGCCCTGAAGCACAGGCGCTGCTCGACCGGCTCAACGCCGCCTTTCCGCCCGTCATAGAGGGCCGGGCCAATCCGCTGCGCGGCGATCTGGCCAATGTGCTGGCCGCCAGCCATGCCGGGCCGGGCCGGCGTCCGAGCCGCGCCCAGGTCGAGGCGTTTCTGGCTCGCCATGAAGCCAGCAACGACGCCGTGCGCCGCACCTGGTTTCCCGAGCGCGCGCACCTGTTCGATGCCGACTTCGAGGGCTATCCCGAGCACGACAGCGACCCCGAGCCCGATTTCGCCACCCTCGCCGACATGGCCGGCCTGCTCTGGCGCCATGCGCGCACAGCCGAGTTGCGCCAGCGCTACGCCCTTGCGATCAGTAATGGCCAGCTTGCCGAACTCCAAGGCGACACCAAGGCCGCCGCAGAGCACTACCGCACCGCCTTGGCGCTCGATGCTGAGGATCCCTTGGCGGCGCGCCATCTGGCGCTTTTAGAGGCGGTTGAGGATACGTCGCCACCTCCACCGCCGCGCAAACGCTTTAGTCTCAACGGGCTGCGCCGGCTTTTGGGGCGCCCTGCGGTGGGGCGGCCTGTGCTAGCGCAACCCACGCCGCCCGATCCGAGCCAGTTTTGGACGGGGCCGCGGCCCGAGGGGGCGTTGTTTTTCCTGCACATCCCCAAAACTGCCGGCACGTCGGTGAGTGAGGCACTGCGCCAGGGGTTTCATCCAGATGAAATCTGCCCTGAATACGAAGAACACCACCTGATCCGCGCTGATACCCAAGCACTGCGCGCGCGCTATCGGTATTTCGCCGCCCATGCTGGCTTTGATGTCGCCGAGCGCCTTGGCGAATACATCGTCACGGTGTTGCGCGATCCCGAAGCGCGGATCATCTCGCTCTATAATTATTGGCGCCAGCAGGGCCAGCGCGTCTTTCGCGAGACGGCTGAGGGCCCGGCTAATGAGGGTGTGCGCCTGGCAGCCACACAGGACTTCGAGACGTTTCTGTCCACCCAGAGCCTGGCCGTGCGGCTGCAACTGGCCAATACGCAGGCCTATATGCTGGCCGCCACCGCAGCCGGTGTGGCGCGCAAGGCCATGAGGGCGTGGTCTGAGGAGGCGGTGTTTGCGCGTGCGGCAGACAATCTGCGCAGCCTCGATGCGATTGGGCTGACCGACGATCTGCAGGTGTTCGAGAGTGCGCTGCAGGAGCGCCTTGGGCTACGCCTGGGTATCACGCACACCAACCGCACGCGCCAGCAGACGGTCAGGCGGGAGGAGTTGTCCGAGACGGCTAAGGAGCTGTTGGCAGGGCTTACCACTATCGAGCGGCGCTTGGTCGCTGCCGTGCGTTCGGGGGAAATCCGGGCCGAGCTTTCCCTGGCCGAGGCGCGCCGGGCTCGGCTGATGGCAGAGAGCCCTGGTGCGTAGGTGGGGGGTAAGCACCCCACCCCCAGTTTTAATCGGCATGCCGGCCTGTTTACGGACGTCTGTGGCGCTCAGATGGTCTGCGCCAGATCGGTGACGGCATTGCCGTGCACGGTCTCCAGGCGCTGGCGCATTTTGCGCAAGGCTTGAGCTTCCAACTGACGCACGCGCTCTTTGGAGAGCGACAGTTTGGTGCCGAGGCTCTCCAGCGTCTCGGGCGTGTCGGAGAGCTTGCGCGCTGCGATGATCATGCGCTCGCGATCGGTCAACGCATCGAAGGCATCGGTCAGCCAGCCGCGCGCCGTGTCGATGTCGCGACCGCGCGAGACGGCTTCCTGGGGCTGGGGGCCATCATCTTCGAGGGTCTCGACCCACTCGCGGCCTTCTTCGCCAGCCTGCTGGGCGTTGAGCGAGAAATCCGAGCCCGAGAGCCGGGCCTCCATCATTTCGACATCGCGCAGCGGCACGCCGAGTTCTTGAGCGATCTCGGCCTGAATTTCACCAGACGTCGGCATATTGCCATCTGCGGACAGCTCAGCCTCAAGGCGGGCGCGCACGCGGCGCATGTTGAAGAACAGCGCCTTTTGGGAGGAGGTCGATCCAGTGCGCACCAGCGACCAGTTGCGCATCACGTAATCCTGGATCGAAGCCTTGATCCACCAGACAGCGTAGGTGGAAAAGCGCACGCCGCGGTCGGGGTCGAACTTGGCGGCGGCCTTCATCAGCCCGACGGAGGCCTCCTGGGTCAGATCGGACATCGGCGCGCCGTAGCGGCGATATTTGGCGGCCATGGAGATGGCGAGGCGCATGTAGGCGTTGACCAGACGGTGGAGCGCTTGCTCATCGGCTTCGTCGCGCCAAGCGCGGGCGAGGCCCAATTCGGTGTCGGCGTCGAGCAGTTCGGCAGACATCGCAGTACGGGCTACGGAACCTTCACCACTGTGATAACTTGCAGCCATGCGTCCAATCCTCTCGCTGTGTGCGCTGTTTTATGCGCGGTCCAGTCTGGCGCTGGTTTAACTGTGAGACGTTACGTCACGCATGAGCGATCGGATCACAAGATTTCAGAAATATATTGCACGTTGGTTAGCGTCAGTCCCTGGGGTGGCGCGACCGGGCCACAAAGGCGGCGCTCTCCCGATTTAAGGGCCTGGATCAGACGGTTAACAGGGTATTTGCCCGCGCCGATGCGCTCCAAAGTACCCACCATCGAGCGCACTTGGTTGTGCAAAAACGACCGGGCTTCGATCTCGAACACGACTTCGTGATCACCGTTGGGATGATTTTTTTCCGCCGTGACAAAGCGATCCAGGGTCTTGAACGCCGACGCGGCCTGACACTGGGCCGCGCGAAAGGCGCTGAAATCATGGTGGCCCTCAAAATGGCGCGCCGCCGCCGCCATCGCCGCCACATCGAGGGGATGGCGCACCTGCCACGCCAGCCCCGCCTCAAGTGCCAGCGGCGCGCGGCGGATCAGGATACGATAGCGGTAGGTGCGCAGACGCGCATCGAAGCGGGCGTGGAAGGTCTCGGGCACCGCCTCGGCGCCGAGCACGGCGATGGGGTGGGGGCGCAGATGGGCGTTGAGCGCCTCCGTCAGGCGAAACGGCGCCCAGGCACGCGCCAGATCGACGTGGGCGACTTGTCCCGTAGCATGCACCCCGGCATCGGTGCGCCCGGCCCCTTGCACCGGCCCCGGCGCAGGATCGAAGTGGGCTAGCGCGTCTTCGAGGCAGCCTTGCACGGACACCCCCTCGCGTTGGCGTTGCCAACCGACAAAAGGGGCGCCGTGATATTCGAGGGTGAGCTTGTAGCGCGGCATGGGGCGCTCAGATGGCGCGCGAGGCTCGGCAGGTCAACGCGCTGCGGGCGCCGGAGTGCCGCCGAGGGCACCAAGCACCACCGAGCGCGCCGTGGGTGGGGTGCGTGTGGCAAAGGGCAGGGGGCGGCAGACTTCCATGGCGGCGATGCCGACGCGGGCGGTCAGCGCGGCATTGACCGCCGCCTCGCCAAAGCGGCGCGAGAGCTTGGCCAGCACGCTGCCGCCGAGCACCGGGCCGATCAGATCTTCGCCCGCCGAGATCGCGCCGCTAGCCAAAAGATGTCCCGCCACCGCCCGCAGCAGCCTGAGCGAGCCGAGCCAGCCGGCCCTTCCGCCATAGATCTCGGCTATGCGGCGGATCATGGCGATATTGGCATAAAGCACCACGGCAATATCGAGCACGGCCATCGGCAGCACCGCCGTGGTGGCGCCGACGGTGCGCGCGGCGCGCGTCACGGCCTGTTCGGCGGCGTTGTCGAGGGGGGGCAGCAGGCTGCGCTCGGCCTGGGCGAGGAAGTCCTGGGGATCGGTCAGTTCCGGCGCGGTGCGGGCGATCTCGGCGAGGCTGGGGGCGAGTTCGGGGCGGCGGGCATAAAGCGCTGTCAAGGCCTCGTTGAGGGCCAAGCCGGTGCCGCGCTCCGTGGCCGTGGCCGCAGTTCCAGCCAGCACGCGCACCCGCGCCACCGAGCGCAGCCGCACGATGGCCGCCGCCTCGCGGGCCAATGCCACAAGCACCGCCGCCGTGAAGACGGCCGCCAACGCCGCCGCCGGCCAGCCAAGCCACCACGCCCGCGCCAACAGCCCCGCAACGAGATCGTAAAGCCCCACCGAGAGCGCGAGCACGCCAAGCCCAGCCAGTGCCGCCAAGGCCGTGCGCCCCAAGCCCCAGCCGACCGGGCGCGCTGCGCGCTCCAATAGTTGGCGCGCTGGGGGATCGGTGCCCTCGGGCACCTCTGGAGCCTCCGCGGGCGCTGGCGCGTCGGGCAAGGGGGTGGCGTCGAGATCGAGGATCAGCGGCGGGCGGGGCGTCAAACCGCTGCCATCCTGGCAAAGCCCGCGCTGAGATCGTCGATCAGATCGCCCGGGTCTTCGAGCCCGACGTGGATGCGCAGGCTCTGACCCTTGGCGCGTCCGGGCTTGGGCCAGGGCGTGACCGTGCGCAAGCCAGCCGGATTGATCGGGATCATCAGGCTCTCGAACCCGCCCCAGGAAAAGCCCATGCCGAAGTGCTCGGAGTGGTCCAGCAGCGCCGCCAGATGCGCCTCGCTCGAATAGCGCTCGGCCAGCGTAAAGGCGAAGAGCGAGGAGGCGCCGAGGAAATCACGCGACCACAGCGCGTGGCCCGGGTCGTGCTCCATGGCCGGGTGGAGCACCTCGGCCACCTCGTTGCGTGCTGCCAGCCAGTGGCCGATCTCCAGCCCGCTTTGCCAGTGGCGCGGCAGGCGGGTGTGGATGGTGCGCATGCCGCGCATGGCGAGATTGGTGTCGTCGGGGGCGCCGCAAAGGCCGAGTTCTGCCCAGCCGCGCTGGAGGGCGGGGTAGGCGGCCTCGGTTGTCGTCACCGTGCCCATCACCAGATCGGAGTGGCCGGAGAGGTATTTGGTCGCCGCTTGGATCGAGATGTCGACACCGTGCTCGAACGGCTTGAAATAAAGCGGTGAGGCCCAGGTGTTGTCCATCATCACGAGCGCGCCTGTCTTATGGGCTTCCTCGGCGATGGCGGGGATGTCTTGGACCTCGAAAGTCCACGAGCCCGGGCTCTCGACAAAGACGACGTGGGTGTTGGGGCGGATCAGGGCGCGAATGTCGCCGCCGATCAGCGGATCGTAGTAGGTGGTCTCGATGCCGAGGCGCGCCAGCATCCCGTCGCAAAAACTGCGGGTGGGGCCGTAGCAGCTATCGAGCATGAGCAGGTGATCGCCTGCTGAGAGACAGCACAGCAGCGGCATGGTCACGGCTTGGAGGCCCGAGTTGCAAAGCCGCGTGCGGTAGCCCCCCTCCAAGGCCGCCACGGCCTCCTCGAAGGCGAAGGTGGTTGGCGTGCCGTGGACGCCGTAGGTCAGGCCGTCGCCTGGTCTGATGTGGCGGCTTTGTTTGAGTTCGGCCACGGTCGGGAATAATATCGTTGAGGCGTGATAAACTGGCGGATTAACAATTCCGTGCTGTTTTTTAGGGTCGCGGCCGGCGGTGACGGCGCGGGTGGCGTCCTTCATGGGAACCTCTGTCGGCAGGAGGATGGGGCAGGCGAGCAGGAACCGGGCAATCGTGGTGCTTGGGCAACGCTAGTCGGCACAGTTGTGCCGTCAAGCCCGGCATTTTTACCTTTCATGCAGCAAAAGCAGGCGTTCTAGGGCGAAACCGCTCTTGACGGCAGGTGCGACAACAGATCACAGTCGCGAATGGGGAAACCCCCGGAAACCGATCGATCAGCCGCGCTGCACCCCATTGATCACCCGCGCGCGGCAAACAGGGAAGAGGTTCGACATGAAATATTCTGTGCTTCTTGGCACGCTGGCCGCTGTAGGCTTGGCTGCCGGAGCCGCCTCCGCCGGCACCCTCGACGACGTCAAAGCCAAGGGCTCCTTGCAGTGCGGCGTCTCCACCGGTCTGGCCGGCTTCTCCTACACCGATGCCGATGGTGAGTGGCTGGGCTTCGATGTCGCCGTCTGCCGGGCCGTCGCTGCGGCGATCTTTGGCGATGCCTCGGCGGTCAACTTCACGCCGCTGAGCTCCAAGGTACGCTTTACCGCGCTGGCTGCGGGTGAGATCGACATGCTCTCGCGCAACACCACCTGGACCCTGACCCGTGACGTCGACCTCGGCTTCACCTTCGTCGGCGTCAACTACTATGACGGCCAAGGCTTCATGGTGCCGGCCTCGCTCGGCGTCTCCTCGGCCATGGAACTCGACGGCGCCACCGTCTGCATCCAGACCGGCACCACCACCGAGCTCAACCTGGCCGACTTCTTCCGTACCAACGGCATGTCCTACGAGCCGCTGCCCGTCGAGACCGTCGCCGAAGCCCAGCAAAACTACCTGGCCGGTGCCTGCGACGTCTACACCACCGACGCTTCGGGCCTGGCTGCGACGCGCTCGACCTTCGAGGATCCTTCGGCCCACGTCGTGCTGCCCGAGATCATCTCCAAAGAGCCGCTCGGCCCCGTGGTACGCGAGGGTGACGAAGTTTGGGGTGATGTGGTGCGCTGGACGCTCTACGCCCTGGTCGCGGCCGAAGAGTATGGCCTGACCGCCGAGAACGTCGCTGAGATCGCCGCCGGTGAGCCCGATCCCAACGTGGCCCGCATGCTCGGCGCCGAGGGCAATCTGGGCGAGATGCTCGGCCTGCCCAACGATTGGGCCGTCAAGGCTATCGAGGCCGGGGGCAACTACGGCGAGATCTTCGACGAGTATCTCACCCCCGTCGGTCTGCAGCGCGGCCTGAACGCGCTCTACACCGAAGGCGGCCTGCAGTACGCACCGCCCTTCCGCTGATCGACACCAGAGACCCGGGGCCAGCCCCCGGGTCTTTTACTTTCTCGACCACCTCCCCAGCCAATCCAGTTTCGCGAGGGCCCGCGCGCATGACCGCTGTTACCGAGCCGCCGCAGCAGAGTTTTCGCATCGAAATGCTCTGGACCGATGCCCGCTACCGCTCGGGCTTTCTTCAGGTCATCGCCTTGATGCTTGTGATGCTGGCGGTGGCCTGGGTGGTCGACAACACGATCCGCAACCTGGAAGCGTTGGGCAAGGACTTCGATTTCTCCTTCCTGTTCGCGCCCGCCTCCTACGACATCAACCAGGTCCTGATCGACTACACCTCGCGCTCGCCCCATTGGCGCGCAGCCCTGGTCGGCATGCTCAACACGCTGATCCTGGCCTTTGTCGGCTGCATCACCTGCACGATCATCGGCGTGATCGCTGGCGTGTTGCGCTTGTCCAAGAACTGGGTCGTCTCGCGGTTGATGCTGGTCTACATCGAGGCCGCGCGCAACGTGCCGCTCCTGCTGCAGATCCTGCTCTGGGGCGCGATCTTTTCCGAGACCATGCCAGCCCCGCGCGATTATCGCGGCGAGGAGCCGGCGGCCACGCTCTGGTTTGATGCCATCGCCGCCACCAACCGCGGCTTCTATATTCCGCGACCGCTGTTCGAGGCGGGCTCTGGGGTAGTGGTTGGCGTCTTTGTCGCCTCACTGATCGGGTTGTTCATCTGGAACCGCTGGCGCAAAGCCCACCAGAACGCCACCGGCCAAACCTTGACGCCCAGGCTGGAGCAAATCGGCAAGGGCTTTGCCGTGCCCGCTGGTCTGGCCGTGGCGTGGCTGTTTTTTCCGGGCTTTGACCAGGGCACGCTGGCCATCGCCATCAAGGCTGTGGTTGCGCTGGGCCTCGGCGCGGGCTCTGCCTGGCTGCTCTACACCTTCAACACGCTCTCGGTGCGCCTGGCGATCCTGAGCGTCCCCGCCGTCCTGGCGTTTTTCGTCATGGGCTCGCCCATCACGCTGGCCTACCCGGAGCTGCGCGGCTTCAACTTCCTCGATGGCGAAGGCCAAGCGATCTACTTGCGCAACTCGTTCATGGCGCTTTGGCTGGCGCTCTCGCTCTACACCGGGGCCTTTGTGGCCGAGATCGTGCGCGGTGGCATCTTGGCCGTCTCCAAAGGCCAGAGCGAAGCCGCGGCGGCCCTCGGACTGCGGCCCAATCTGATCATGTCGCTGGTCATTCTGCCCCAGGCGCTGCGCATCATCATCCCGCCGCAGATCTCGCAGTTTCTCAACCTGACCAAGAATACGTCGCTCGCCATCGCCATCGGCTACATGGACGTCACCGGCACGCTGGGCGGCATCACCATGAACCAGACCGGGCGCGAGATGGAGTGCATGCTGCTCCTGATGGCGTTCTACTTGGTGATCTCGCTGACGATCTCGGCGGTAATCAACGCCTACAACGAACGCGTCAAGCTGAAGGAGCGCTGAGATGACCGATACCAGCGTCCCGCGCCAGACCGCCTTTGTGGCCGAGAAGATGATCGAGGCCAGCCCACCCCCAGCCAATTCGGTGGGCGTCATCGGCTGGGTGCGCGCCAATCTGTTTCCCGACGTCCTCAATGGCGCGCTGACGCTGTTGTGTGTGGCGTTTTTGGTCTGGCTGCTGCCCGAGCTTTACCACTGGGCCTTTGCGGGCGCGGTCTGGCAGGCGGGCTCGCTCTCCGAGTGCCGCGAGATCATGAATGCCACCCTGGGCGAGGGCCAGCGCGCGGCCTGTTGGGCGGTGGTTAATGAGCGCTTCAATCAGTTCATGTTCGGCTATTATCCGGCTGAATTGCGCTGGCGCCCGGTACTGGCCTTCGTGCTGCTGATCGCCGCTTTGGGGCCGGTGCTGTTTACCTGGCTGCCCTATCGGCGCCAGGGCTTGCTGTTCACCCTCGCGTACCCCGTGATCGGCTACTACCTGCTCTGGGGCGGCTCGATCTGGCCGTTCGCCACGTTCTTGATCGGTGTTGGTGCCGGAGTGGCGGCGTTTCGATATGTCTTTGCCCAGGAGCATCCGGTGTTTGGCTCGGTCGGTGTGGCGCTGCTGGCGGGCATCGCTGTGGCCGCGCTCTATTGGAATGTGCTCTGGGGGCCGATCAGCGACGGTATCGAGGGGGCTCTCGGCCCGCTTGGCCCTGAGAGCGTCGCCTCTGACCGCTTTGGCGGGCTATTGCTCACGGTGGTGCTGGGCGTCACCTCACTCTCGGCGGCGTTGCCGCTTGGCATTTTGTTGGCGCTTGGACGCCAGTCCAAACTGCTGTTTATCCGCATGATCTCGGTGGTGTTTATCGAATTCGTGCGCGGTGTGCCGCTGATTACGCTGTTGTTCGTGGCGACGACCTTGCTCGGCTACTTCTTGCCACCAGGCTCCAACTTCGACCTGATCCTGCGCGTCATCATCATGTCGACCTTCTTTGCCGCCGCCTACATCGCCGAGGCGATCCGCGGCGGTCTCGCAGCCCTGCCCAAGGGCCAGTATGAGGCGGCGGATGCGCTCGGCCTGACCTACTGGCAAGCGACGCGCAAGATCGTGCTGCCCCAGGCGCTGAAGATCTCGATCCCCTCCATCGTCAACATCTTCATCGGCCTGTTCAAGGACACCACGCTGGTCTCGATCATCGGTCTGGCCGATCCGCTCGGCATCATTCAGCCGATCCTGGCCACGCCGCAATGGAACGGCATCGTCGCCGAGATGTACGTCTTCGTCGCACTGCTGTTCTTCTGCTTCTGCTTCGCCATGTCGCGCTACTCGATGTATCTTGAACGCCGTCTCAAGACCGATCACCGCTGAGAGAGCCCGGAGAAACCCGATGCAAGACACCGCCCCCGAGCCGACCGCCGCCAAGATGGAGGTCTCCGACGAGATCGCCATCCAGATTACGGCCATGAACAAGTGGTACGGCGAGTTCCACGTGCTGCGCGACATCGATCTCACCGTCAACCGGGGCGAGCGCATCGTGATCTGCGGGCCGTCGGGCTCGGGCAAATCGACCCTGATCCGCTGCATCAACCACCTGGAAGAGCACCAGAAGGGCGATATCGTCGTCGATGGCATCGAGCTCAACAACGATCTGAAAAACATCGACAAGATCCGCGCCGAAGTCGGCATGGTCTTCCAGCACTTCAACTTGTTTCCCCACCTGACCATCCTGGAGAACTGCACGCTGGCCCCGATCTGGGTGCGTAAGACGCCCAAGAAAGAGGCCGAAGAGGCCGCGATGCACTATCTCACGCGCGTCAAGATCCCCGAGCAGGCGCACAAGTATCCGGGCCAGCTCTCGGGCGGGCAGCAACAGCGCGTGGCCATCGCGCGCTCGCTCTGCATGAACCCGCGCATTATGCTGTTCGACGAGCCGACCTCGGCGCTTGATCCCGAGATGATCAAGGAGGTGCTCGACACCATGATCGCGCTGGCCGAAGAGGGCATGACCATGCTCTGCGTCACCCACGAGATGGGTTTTGCCCGTCAGGTGGCAAACCGGGTGATCTTCATGGACCAGGGCCAGATCGTCGAGCAGAACGAGCCCGAGGAGTTCTTCAACAACCCCAAATCCGAGCGCACCCAGCTGTTCTTGAGCCAGATCCTCGGCCATTGAGGGCGGGGTCGGGGGTTAGCTCGCCACCAATTCGCGCGGCATGGCAAAGTCGATGAACGCGGCTTTGTCAAAAGCGATTTCCGACCAGTCCTCGTCCTCGAAAACCAACACTGCCGCTGCTGCCGTCGGGAAATGCTTGAAGGCGCGCACACAGCGCGCCGGCACCGGCGTGCGGGCCAATTTGCGCGCGAGACTGCCGAGGCCGGGTTGGTGTCCGATCACCATCGCCGCCTTGCGCGCCCTCTCCAGCCGAGCAAGGCGGGCAAGTAGTGACTTGGCATTGGCGTGGTATAGGCCGGGCTCGATGGAAGGCGCTGGCAGACCCGGCAGGGCTTTGTGAAGGCGCTCGTAGGTCTGACGGGTGCGCAGGCTCGACGAGCAAAGCACCGCATCGGGCAGATGGCCGCGCTCGGCCAGCCAAGCCCCGATTACCGGAGCGGCTGCGATGCCGCGTGGCGCGAGGGGGCGGTCGTGGTCTTCGGTGTCCGGATCGGCCCAGCTCGATTTGGCATGGCGGACGAGAATCACCTTTTTCATGCCGAAAGTATGCGGGCGCGGCGCTTAGGCATGCAACGGCCCATGCGCGGCCAAAAACGCGCGCATGTGAAAGCGGCGTTGCTCGGTCGGGGGCTCAGGCGCGAGCGGACAGGCGCGGCGCACCAGACAGCCCTCGCGACAGGGCCTGCCGGTCTCCGACAGAGCGTGCGCCGCGCAGGCCGGCACGTCGTAGGCGGCTCCGGCAAAGGCTGCGACCGGGCAGGCGTCGAGACAGGGGGCGGCGCAGTCGAGGCAGGGATCGGCTGCGCATCCCGGCGTGATCGGAAGGCGCTCGGACAAGGCCAGGGCACCGCGGTAGGCCGTCCAGAGCCCACGCGTGGGCGAGACTGCCATCTTTACGGGGGAGGTGCGGGTGCCCTCGCCCCGTGCCGCCCAGCGCAGGAACGGCTGCCAGGGCGGTCCCTCGAACGGATAGAGCGCGCGTGCACCGAAGGCCGCGGCGACCGGAGCCAGCACCCGCTTGCTCCAGCGATCAAGCGGGTGGGGCTGGCCGTCGTGGGCCTCTGGGGAGGCGGCGAAGATGGGCCACAGGCGCGCCCCGTCCGGGCCGATCAGGGCGAGTGTGGCCGTGCCCTCGGGCGTGCCGTCACCCGCGCGCGGGTGAAACGCGCCGACCACCGCCAGACCGCTCCTGGCAAGGGCAGCATCGAGGGCTTGGCGGGTGTCGTCCATGGGCTTGCGTCCCGGCATCGCGCCACGGGCGCTGGCTGCTTCAGACCCAGCCCACGCCCATCGCTTTATGCCGCATCTTCGGCCTCCGTTGCGTCCTCGCGCAAGTCCGGTGGCGTCGCCTCGCGGGCGATCAGCGCCAAGGCCTCACCAAAGGGCATCACCTGCTGGCCCTGGCGCCCGAGACGGCGGACGGCAACCGTGCCCGCCTCGATCTCCTGGCGCCCGACGGCGAGAATAAAGGGCACGCCGGCGGTGGAGTGCTCGCGGACCTTGTAGTTGATCTTTTCGTTGCGCAGATCGGTCGCGACGCGCAGCCCCGCGTTGCGCAGGCGCTGGGTGAGGACTTCGGCATACCCATCGGCATCGGAGACGATGGTCGCCACCACCGCTTGGCGCGGCGCAAGCCAGACCGGAAAGCGTCCGGCGCAGTTCTCGATCAGGATGCCGAGGAAGCGCTCGAACGAGCCCAGGATGGCGCGGTGCATCATCACCGGGCGCTGCTTGGAGCCGTCGGAGGCCACATACTCGGCATCGAGGCGCTCGGGCAGGTTGAAATCGGCCTGGAAGGTGCCGCATTGCCACTCGCGCCCGATCGCATCGGTCAGCTTGAAGTCGAGCTTGGGGCCGTAGAAGGCGCCCTCGCCCGGATCGACCACGTAATCGGTGGTGACCTTGCGCACCGCCGCCTCCAGCGCCGCCTCGGCCTTGTCCCAGCTCTCGTCCGAGCCGACGCGCACCTCGGGGCGGGTCGAGAGCTTGATGTCGAAGCGATCAAACCCGAGGTCGCGATAGATCGAACCGAGGAGCGCGATGAACTTGGCGGTCTCGGATTCGATCTGATCCTCGGTGCAGAAGATATGGGCGTCGTCCTGGGTGAAGCCGCGCACGCGCATCAAGCCATGCATGGAGCCCGACGACTCATAGCGGTGGCACATGCCAAACTCAGAGACCCGCAGCGGCAGATCGCGGTAGCTGCGGATGCCCTGGTTGTAGATCTGGACGTGGCCAGGGCAGTTCATCGGCTTGAGCGCGTTGGTGCGCTTTTCATTGGCGTGGTGGCCGGCTTCCGAGCCCTCGTCGATCTCGGTGATGAACATGTTCTCGCGGTACTTCGCCCAGTGGCCCGAGCGCTCCCAAAGCGTGCGGTCGATCACCTGGGGCGTGCGGATTTCCTGATAGCCCGCCGCGATTTGCCGCCGGCGGACATAGTCCTCCAGCGCGCGGTAGAGCGCGGTGCCGTTGGGGTGCCAGAACACCATGCCCGGCGCCTCCTCCTGGAAGTGGAAAAGCTCCATCTCGCGCCCGATGCGGCGGTGATCGCGCTTGGCGGCCTCCTCCAGCATATGGAGATGCGCGTCCAGATCGGCCTTGGTGCGGAAGGCCACGCCGTAGATCCGTTGGAGCATCTTGTTGTTGGCATCACCCCGCCAGTAAGCACCGGCCACCGACATCAGCTTGAAGGCATCGGCGGGCACCTGGCCGGTATGGGCCAGATGGGGGCCGCGGCAGAGGTCTTGCCAGTCGCCATGCCAGTACATGCGGATCGCCTGATCCTCGGGGATCGCCTCGACCAGTTCGACTTTGTATGGCTCGTTTTGGTCCTTGTAGTGCTGGATCGCGCGCTCGCGCGCCCAGACCTCGGTGCGCACCGGCTCGCGCGCGGCGATGATCTGGCGCATTTTGGCTTCGATGGCGGCGAAGTCCTCGTCGCTAAAGGGCGTGTCGCGGTCGAAGTCGTAGTACCAACCGTGCTCGATCACCGGGCCGATGGTGACTTTGGTCTCTGGATACAGCTCCTGCACGGCACGCGCCATGATGTGGGCTGCGTCGTGGCGGATGAGTTCGAGCGCCTCGGCGGTGTCCTTGGCGGTGACGATGGCGAGCGCGGCATCCGTATCGATGGGCTCGGAGAGATCGGCGAGGCGCCCGTCGCGCTTGACGGCCAGGGCTGCCTTGGCGAGCGATTTGGAGATGTCGGCTGCCACGCTCGCACCGGTAGTGCCAGCGGGATAGCTCCGCTTGGCACCATCGGGCAGGGTGATCTCGATCATCTCGGACATCGGTATGCTCCTCGTGTGGCGTTGGGTATGGCGTTTTGCGGCACCATCTCGGCGCACCGCTCAGGTGTCAAGCGCGGGCAGGCCCGGAAAGCGCTGCCCGGTGGCCTGCGCGTAGACGGCAAGCGTGGCCTGTTGCATGCGCTCCAGGCTGAACGCGCCCTCGACACGCGCCCGCCCCGCTGCGCCGATCCGTTGGCGCGCCTCGGGCGAGAGCGCCAGTGCTTCGGCCAAGGCGGCGGCCAGGGCGTCCGCATCGCCGGGGGGCACCAGCCAGCCGGTCTCACCGGGGGCCACAGTCTCGCGCGCGCCGCCATGGTCGGTGGCGATGACGGGGCGGGCCATGGCCTGGGCCTCGATGGCTACACGCCCAAAAGCTTCGGGCTCGGTCGAGGCCGAGACTGCGACCGAGGCCAGTTTATAGGCCGCCGCCATGTCCTGACAGCCCCCGACCAGACGCACGCTGGCCTCCAGGGCGAGGGCGCTGATGCGCGCCTCCAGTGCGCGGCGGTAGCGCTCACGGCCGTCGCCCACGATCAAGAAGAGCGCCTCGATCCCTTGGCGCGCCAGAGCCGCCGCCGCCTCGATCAGCACCGCCTGGCCCTTCCAGTGGCTGAGGCGCCCGGCCAGCATCACCACCGGGCGCGGATCGTCGACGAGGCCCCAAGCCTCGGCCAGCCCCACGGTGCGCGCATCGCCCACCGCGTCCTCGGAGAACACCCGCAGATCGGCGCCGCGGGGAATGGTGATCAGATGCTCCGCCGCCAGTCCGTGGCGAAGGGCCACCAGATCGCGCACATACGTCGAGACGGCGATGGTCGGGCGCCCGCGCGCCATCACGGCATTATAGGCGCGCTTGAGCGGCAGGTTCTCGCGGTAGACGCCGTGGTAGGTGGTGATAAACGCCACCCCGGTGCGCTGCGCTGCCAGCCACGCACTCCAGGCCGGCGCGCGCGAGCGGGCATGGATCACCGCCACCCCCTCCTCACGCACAAGGCGCGCGAGCAGCCCTGCGTTTTGCCAGAGAGTAAACGGGTTCTTACTGGCCAGGTTCATCGGGTAGAGCGTGCCGCCAAGCCGCGCCACTCGCCCCGCCAGCGTGCCGCCCGCACTGGCGACCAAGGCGCGCCCGCCAGCCGCCACCACCGCCTCGACCATCTCCAGCGTGCCGCGCTCGACGCCCCCGGTATCGAGGCGCGGTACCACCTGCAACACCACCGGCCCACGCCCTTTCGGCACCTCGGGCGAGGCGCTATGGTCGCGCGTGTGCGTCAGCCCAGCGATGGAGGAGACCATGACCGCTCCCACGTTTCTCGACGGCCCGGCAGGGCGCAAACTTGCCTATAGCAGGCTGGCCGGCGTTGGCGACGGCCAAGCGCTGCCCGGCGTGGTTTTTCTCGGCGGTTTTGCCTCCGATATGACCGGCACCAAGGCGCTCTGGCTCGAAGACTGGGCGCGGGCACGCGGCCGCGCCTACCTGCGCTTTGACTATTCGGGCCATGGCGCGAGCAGCGAGCGCTTCGAGGACGGCGCGATCTCTGATTGGGCCGCCGATGCCGAGGCCGCCTTGATCGCGCTCACCGAGGGCCCGCAGATCCTGGTCGGCTCGTCCATGGGCGGCTGGATCGCGCTGTTGCTGGCCAAACGCTGCCCCGAGCGCGTGGCGGGGCTGGTCGGCATCGCCGCGGCCCCCGATTTCACCGAGCGCATGGCCGCTGAGGCCACCCCCGAGGCCCGCGCGGTGCTGGAGCGCGAGGGGCGGATCGAGCACCCCTCCGACTACGGCGCCCCTCTCGTCATCACTCGCCGCCTGATCGAGGACGGGCGTGCCAATCGCGTCCTCACCGCCCCGCTCAGCCTCGGCTTTCCCGTGCGCCTCCTGCACGGCACCGAGGACGCCGACGTGCCCATCGAGACCGCGCTGAGCCTGCTGGCCCACATGGAATGCCAGGATGCCCGCCTCACGCTGGTCAAAGGCGCCGATCACCGGTTTTCCGAGCCGGCCAACCTCACCCTCCTCGGCAAGACCATCCACGGCATCAGCCATCCCGGTGAAGACACCCGGGCATGAGCGGCTTTGACCCCGCCGGGCTGATCGGCGGCCTCGGCACGCGGCTGCGCGAGGGGGCTGAGGATCTCGCCGAGGCGGCTGCCTCCACGCTCGACGGCTCGCTGCGTCTTGGCGTCACCGGGCTCTCGGGGGCGGGCAAGACGGTGTTTATTACGGCGCTAGTGTCCTCGCTGCTCGCGCGCGGGCGCATGCGGGCACTCTCTGCCGAAGCCGAGGGACGGATCCTGGCGGTGTTGCTGCGCCCCCAGCCCGATCCTGGCGTGGCGCGCTTTGCCCATGAGGCGCATGTGGGGGCGCTGAAGGCCACGCCTGCCCTCTGGCCGGTCTCGACGCGCTCGGTGAGCCAGTTGCGCCTGGCGATCCGCTATCGCCCTACCGGGCTGCTCTCGGGCTGGACGGGGCCTGCCACCCTCACTCTCGACATCGTCGATTACCCGGGCGAGTGGCTGCCCGATCTGCCGCTTCTCGATTGCAACTATGCCACCTGGGCCGCCTCGGCGCTGAAGGCGGCCGAGACCCCGGCGCGGGCCGGCCATGCGGGAGGATGGCGGCGTGCTCTGGCAGCGGCCGATCCAGCCGCCGAGCACACCGAACCGGCTGCCGAGGCGCTGGCAACGGCCTGGGCCGATCATCTGCAAGCCTGCCGCGTGGCGGGGCTGGCTGCGCTGACGCCGGGGCGGTTTCTCATGCCGGGCGATCTGGCCGGCTCGCCCGCGCTCACCTTCGCGCCGCTACCCCGCCCTGAGGATCCGAACCGCGAGAGCCTCTATGCCGAGATGGAACGGCGTTTTGAGGCCTACAAGCGCGTCGTCATAAAACCGTTCTTTCGCGATCACTTTGCCCGGCTCGACCGCCAGGTGGTGTTGGTCGATGCCCTGGGGGCGCTTGCTGCTGGGCCGCGCGCGCTTGCCGATCTGACCGGGGGGTTGGCCGGGGCGCTGGAGGCGTTTCGCCACGGCGCGGGCGGCTGGCTCGACCGTCTGACCGGGCGACGGCGCATCGACCGGGTGCTGATTGCCGCCTCCAAAGCCGATCATCTCCACCACGAAGGCCACGGTGCGCTCAGTGCGCTGGTCGAGGCGATGCTGTCCGAGGCTGTGGCGCGGGCGCGCTTTGCCGGAGCGGATTTGCAGACCATGGCCGTGGCAGCGGTGCGCGCCACCGTCGAACAGGAGATGGAACGTGCCGGGGTGCGTGTGCCGCTGGTGCGCGGGCGCCGTCTCGATACCGGGGCCGAGGCGGCCATCGATCCGGGCGAGTTGCCCGCCGATCCGCGAGCCTTGGTGGCCGAGGCGCTGGCTGGTTCGGGCAATGGCCCCGGTCATGCGCCCGAGCACTGGCCCGAGGCCGCCTTTGCTGCGCTGTGCTTTGCCCCGCCCGCCTGGGGCGCGCGCGCCGAGGACGGCCCGCCCCATATCCGCATGGACCGGGCGTTGGAATTTCTCCTTGGCGATCGATTGCTCTGAGGGCGCGGCGGTCGAGCGCGCGCATAGCATTTTGCGCAAACGCTGGTTCGCGTAAAATGCTGTAGGTTACTTTTTGTCGCAATTTCCGAGCCAGTCGGTGTTTCCACCTCCTTTGAAATCGCTCTATCCCAGAGCCCGGCGCAGCTGGTCGGCCTGCTTGCGGATTGCGGGCAGCTCGTTGCCCTTGCGGTCGAGGTTTTTCATCTGCATGCCCATGCGGCGGTTGCTGCGGAATTTCTTCTCGTGGCGCCCGAGAAAATCCCAGTAGAGCGTGGTGAAGGGGCAGGCGTTCTCGCCGGTGGAGACTTTCGGGTCGTAGCGGCAGCGCGCGCAGCAGTCCGACATGCGCGAGATATAGGCGCCCGAGGCGGCGTAGGGCTTGGTACCGACCTGCCCGCCATCGCCGTGCTGGCCCATGCCGAGCACATTGGGTAGCGAGACCCAGTCGACGGCGTCCATGTGCAGGCCCATGTGCCACTCGTGGACGCGGTAGGGGTGGGCGCCCCAGAGCATGGCGAAGAGGCCCGAGACCATCAGGCGCTGGATGTGGTGGGTGTAGGCGTGCTTGACCGCTTGGCCGAGCGTGTCGCCGAGGCAGGCGATTTCGGTCTCACCAGTCCAGTAGAAATCCGGCAGTTCCTCATGCGCGTCGAGGCCGTTACGCGCGGCATAGCCGGGCATTTCGGTGAAATAGATGCCGCGGATGAACTCGCGCCAGCCCAGGATTTGGCGCACGAAACCTTCGACCGCATTGAGGGGCGCGCGGCCGTCCTCGTAGGCCGCGATGGCCGCTTCGCAGACCTCGCGCGGGTCGAGCAGCTTGAGGTTGAGACAGACCGAGAGGCGCGAGTGCCACAGCGTCGGATGGCCGGTGGCGATGGCGTCCTGGTAGTCGCCAAAGCGTGGCAGACGGTGCTCGACGAAGTGGTTGAGGTGGGCCAGGGCCGCGCGGCGAGTGACGGGCTCCTCGAAGCCCTCGGTGGAGCCGGGGGCCTCCGGGAAGACCGCCTCTACCATCTTCATCACTGCTTGGGTGATGTTGTCGGGGCGGCTGTCGGGGCGGCCCGGGGTCTCGCCGGGGCCTTTCTTGCCGAAGGATTTCCGGTTGTCCTGATCGTAGTTCCACTGTCCGCCGGTGGGCTTGTCGCCCTGCATCAGCCAGCCGGTGCGCCGGCGCATGACACGGTAGAAATCCTCCAGCACGATGCGCTTGCGGCCTTCGGTAAAGTCGCGAAAGTCGGTCGGAGTGGAGAGGAAGTGGCTGTCCTCGTGGACGATCAGTTCGGGAAAGCGCTCGCGCAGGCTCTCTTCGACGCGCCAGTCGCCGGGCTGGACGACGTGGACCTCCTCGGCCTGGTGGCATGCGGCGCCTTCGGCGATGCTGGTGGCGGGCTGGTCGTCGTCGAGGGCGTGGTAGTGGACGGTGAGGCCACGTTCGCGCAGATCTTCGGCGAAGTGGCGCATGGCGGCAAAAAACGCGGTCAGGCGCTTTTTGTGGGCGCGCACATGGGTGGCCTCTTCGCGCGCCTCGGTGAGGACTACGGCGTCGCGCTCGGGGTCGAGATCGGCCAGGGCCTGGGAGTTGCGGTCGAGCTGGTCGCCGAGGACGAGGACGAGGCGGCGGTGCATGGGCTGGCTCCCGGTCGGTGGCTGGTCCGGGAGCAACTAGCGGGGTGGGCCTTGGAGGAAAGCCTTGACGGGCGCGGTTCTCAGCGCGCCGCGCCGACGGTTTGGCGTTTGGCTGCGGTCAGGCCCGCGGCGGGGTGCGGGCGTCGCGCTCGGTGGCGAGCGGGGCCGGGCCTACTTGATCTTGCCTTCCTTGAACTCGACGTGCTTGCGCGCGACGGGGTCGTATTTGCGCACGCTCATCTTCTCGGTCATGGTGCGGGAGTTTTTCTTGGTGACGTAGAAAAACCCGGTGCCGGCGGTGGAGTTGAGCCGGATCTTGATCGTGGTCGGTTTCGCCATCGCGTCTTTCCTTGCCTGTGCCGGGGCGGTGGGCTCTCAAAGCCGGGGCGGACCGCCATATAATACTGTGCGCGGCACCTTGGGGTACCGTGCATCCTGGCCGCAAGCTACTGGCTGAGGCTGGCGGCGCTGTCAAGCTTTCTTCGGGCGTGGCGGCGGCGATGGAGGATCAAGCCAAGATAGCCCAGCGTTACCAGCGCCGTGAGCCAGAGCAGCCCGTTGGGTGGGACGGCGTCCATGGCCGCGCCCAGCAGGGAGGGCGAGAGCAGGGCGCCCAACCCATAGGCCAGGATGACGGCGCCGTTGCCCTCGGCCAGGCGGTGGCCGGCATAGCGCGCGCCAAGTTCGACCAGGGGCAGGGTGTAGAGCCCGACGGCGGCTGCCCCCCAGAGCACACCGCAAAAGAGCGCGCCGGCAAAGCCTGGCACCAGCGCCATGGCCACTGGCGCCACCATTGCGACCGTTGCCACCACCACCAGGAGCAGGCGGCGGTCAGCCCTGTCGGCCACGGCGCCGATGAAGGGCGCCGAGAGCACCGAGCCCGCGGCAAAGCTCGCCAACAGCCAGATCGCCTGGGTTTCGCTGAGGCCGGAGCGCACCGCCCAGACTGGCAACAGCGCCACGGCGCCGTATTCGATCAGCCCGAAGAGCACCACGGCCCAGAGTATGCCTGGGTCGGTCACGAAAAACCTGAGTGTAGCGCGTGGGCTTGGCGGTACTTCGGGGGTGCTGCCGGGCATGGCCTTCAGGCCCCAGACGATGGGCACGAGCCCTGCCAGCACCACCAGCGATGCCACGGCAAAGGGCAGTACGCCGTCGATGCCGGTGAGATTGACCAGCAACGGCCCGGTCATGAACGAGAGCGAGAGCGCGATGGTGTAGGCGGCGACCACGCGTCCGCGTGCGCCTGCGGGGGCGGCGGCGACGATCCAGAACTCAGAGGTGAAGAAGAGGGCCGTCGCGCAAAAGCCGTAGAGGATGCGCAGTGCCGTCCACCAGGCGAAGTTGGCCCAGACGGCGTAGCCGATCATGATCACCGCCAGTGCCAGTCCGGAGCCGAGCATCAAGGCACTGAGCCCGGTGCGGGCCATGATCCGCGGCAGGATCGGGGCGAACACCACCATGGAGATCGCGGCGGCGGTGGTGTTGACGCCGATCCAGAAGCCGCTGGCGCCCATGCGCTCCAGGAGCAGGGCCAGCAGCGGATAGCTCATGGCGATGGACAGGCCAAAGACGGTGATCGCGGCCACGGGCGCGATCTGGGCGCGTAGGCTGTCGAGGGTGCTAAGGCGCATCGTCAGCCGAGGGCATCGACGAAGGAGCGTCCGCCGTCGTGGTGAAAGAACGGCGCTGGGCGGGGTGTGCCGGGGGCGGTAAGGCGTGCGGCGATCTCACCGAGCACCACCTCGGTGATGAAGGGCAGATCGAGGCTGCGGGCCTCCTGGAGGCCGACCCAGTGCAGGTGGGAGAGTTCGTCGCAGGCGCGGGAGAAATCGTCGAGATCGCCCCGGATCGCGGTTGCCTCAACCAGGAAGAAGCGCGCGTCGAAGCGGCGTGGGCGCCCTGGTGGGGTGACGGCGCGAAAGATGACGTCGAGGCGATCGAGGGCGGGGGTGTGTCCGGCAGCGATGAAGCTCTGCCAGGTGGGGGGCACCTCCTCCGCGGGGGGCGGCCCGGGATGGGCGAGGGCAAGGCCGGTCTCCTCCCATAGCTCGCGCACGCCCGCCAAGGCGAGCGCTTTGGCCAGTCCGGGCTCGGCGGCGTGCTCCAGTATGGCTTGGACGCGCGGCTGTAGCGCCTGGGGCGTGGCAAGCGCGTGGTCTTCTGGGTCGAGCGCACCGCCAGGAAAGACGAACTTGGAGGGCATGAAGGCCGCTGTCTTGCCGCGCTGGCCCATGAGCAAGCGCGGCACGGGGGCGTCGCGGCGCACGACCACCACGGTGGCCGCATCGCGGATGCGGTCCTTGGGCAGGGCAGCAGAGACAACCGGAGACGACATTGGCGCCACCATGCCCTGCCGGCTGCGGCGCGTCCAGGGGCGGCGCCCTATTCGGTCTATTCGGTGCGGTCGAAGCCGTGCATGCGCCAAGCCCACTGCATGCCGACCACCGCACCCTTGATGCGCGGCAGCAGATAGAGCGACAGCGCCAGCACAAAGGCCGGCCAGATCGCCCAATGCACCCAAAGCGGCGGCTTGAAGGTGCTCTCGACATGGAGCAGCAGCGCCGCCAGCACATGGCCCACGATCAGCATCGTCGCCCAGGCGGGCATGTCGTCGGCGCGGTGGTGGTGGAGCTCTTCGCCACAGGCCGGGCACTCGGGCGTGACCTTGAGGTAGGCGCACATCAGCGGTCCGCCGCCGCAATTGGGACAGCGCCCGCACCAGCCGCGCTTGAGGGCTGGCACCAGGGCGCGCTCGCTGGTGTCGTGTTGTGTGGTCGGGGGGTGAGAGCGGGGCGAGGGCATGACGGCTCCGATGCGGTGTCCTATCCTTGCATACTCCCAAGCCTCAACCCGCGAAAGCACCCCGCGGGCCTTGTGGCAGCGTGTCGCGAAGTCCAAGATCGACCCTGATGTGGCCATTGGCAGCGACGGAAGCCTGCGCTTGGCCGTATCACCTCCGTATCACGCCACAATGGCGGGCCATGGCAGGGCGGCAAAGCGCACACTATTTTTACTGGTCGGGCCCCAATCCAAGGCACCGGCTCGACCGAACAAGCTCCAAGGAGCGCGCGTGGCAAGACGGCTGGGGAGAACGGCGGCGGTGCTCGATCGGACCGAGGACGAGGATGCGGCGTTGCTGGCACGCTTTGCACTCGGCGATCGCACGGCGGCGCGGGCGCTGACCGAACGGCTGTTGCCGGCGGCGCTACGTCAGGCGTGGCGCATCCTCGGCGACGAACAGGAGGCCGAAGACGTGGCCCAGGAGGCGATGCTGAGATTGTGGCGTCAGGCGCCGGAGTGGCGCACGGGCGAGGCGCGGGTCTCGACCTGGCTCTACCGCGTCACGCGCAATCTGTGCATCGACCGGTTGCGCCGGCGCCGCCCTGTCACCGATCTCGACGACGCGCCCGAGCCGAGCGATCCCGCCCCCTCGGTGCTGACGCGTCTGGCCCAGAGCGAGGAGAGCCGCGCCCTGGCGCGTGCCATCCTGGCCCTACCCGAGCGCCAGCGCGACGCGCTCGTGCTGCGCCACTTCGACGGCCTCGGCAATCCCGAGATCGCCGAGCGGCTGGCGTGCTCGGTCGAAGCGGT
>JBCDHK010000006.1:0-28779 GCA_038750185.1 Pseudomonadota bacterium | reverse complement strand
ATGCCACGCCCCCGATACCGCGACACCGGAGGCCAGCGTCACAGGTGCCCTTGCGCTTTTGCTCTTGGGCTTGCCCGCCAAGGCCGATCCCACGGCTGAGGGCACGCCGCTGGCCATCGCAGCGGCGCCCGTCACGCTCGCCCCTGTGACGCTGGCCTCCGGTGTCGCGATATCGGGGGCGTGGCAACTAACTTCGGAGGATGCCCGCTTTGGCGGGCTCTCGGCGCTTCTAGTCGAAGACGCACGCCTCACTGCCCTCTCCGACCAAGGCTATTGGCTGAGTGCGCGCCTCGACCGCCAAGGCGAGGCGCTTTCGCTGAGGGGCGCTCGCCTCGCCCCGATCCGCAATGCCGAGGGAGAGCCGCTTCAGGGCAATGCCGCCGATGCCGAGGGCTTGGCCCGTGTGGGCGCCACGCTCGTCCTCAGCTTTGAGCGCGACCACCGTCTCGCGCGCCATCTCGGTGATGGCCGGATCGAGCCCATCGGTGTTCCCCCGGCGCCCATGGCGTCCAACAACGGCCTCGAAGGGCTCGCTGGCCTCGGCGAGACCCGTGCGCTGGCCCTGGGTGAGGCGCCGCGCGACGGGCTGTATCCGGCCTTCGTCTATCAAGACGGCCACCAAGGCGGGGCCCTCGTCCAAGTGCCGGGGCTGCCAGTAGCCTCGGCCCACTCCCTGACCGGCGCCGATATCGGCCCCGACGGGCGTCTCTATCTGAGCCTGCGCCGCTACAACCCCCTCACCGGCGTCTCGATCCACGCCGTGACCTATGCACCAGGCCCCGATGGCCTGCCCGATCCCGACACCCGCACCCAACTGGCCGCCTGGGAGAACGACAGCGGCATCGACAACATGGAAGCCATTGCCCTCGACCGGGCCAGCGGCGTGCTGTGGCTGCTCTCCGACGACAACTACAGCGCCCGCCAACGCACCCTCCTCGTCGCGCTTTCGCTGCCCTGAGCGCATTGCGCCAAGCGCCGCCGCGCCCTAAGACAGAGCGAACTCGTCCACCCACCGACCGAGGCCGCCCATGGACCACACCACGCTGGCAAGCGCCATCGAGAGCGCCTGGCAGGCGCGCGACACCCTGACCCCCGCCAGCCAAGGCGCCCCGCGCGAGGCGGTCGAGGCCGCGCTCGATCTGCTCGACAGTGGCCAGTTGCGCGTGGCCGAGCGCGCGCCCGATGGCGCCTGGAACGTCAACGAGTGGGCCAAGAAGGCGGTGCTGCTCTCGTTTCGCCTCAACGACATGGCGCCGATCCCGGGCGGCCCGGGCGGTGCGTCCTGGTGGGACAAGGTACCCTCCAAGTTCGACGGCTGGGGCGACAACCAGTGGCGCGAGGCCGGCTTTCGCGCCGTCCCGGGCGCGCTGGTGCGCCGCTCGGCCCATATCGCGCGCGGCGTCGTCTTGATGCCGTCCTTCGTCAACCTCGGCGCCTATGTGGGCGAGAACACCATGGTCGACACCTGGGCCACCGTCGGCTCTTGCGCCCAGATCGGCAAGGGCGTGCACATCTCGGGCGGTGCGGGCATCGGCGGTGTGCTGGAGCCGCTCCAGGCAGGCCCCGTCATCATCGAGGACCACTGCTTCATCGGTGCGCGCTCCGAGGTGGCCGAGGGCGTGATCGTGCGCGAGGGCGCGGTTCTGGCCATGGGCGTCTTCCTCGGCGCCTCGACGCGCATTGTCGACCGCACCACCGGCGAGACCTTCCTCGGTGAAGTGCCGCCCTACGCGGTGGTCGTGCCGGGCTCGATGCCGGGCAAGCCGATGCAAGATGGCCAGCCGGGGCCCTCGCTCGCCTGTGCCGTGATCGTCAAGCGCGTCGATGCGCGCACCCGCGCCAAGACCTCGATCAACGAGTTGCTGCGTGACTGAGGAGCGCGCGCCTCGCGATGTCTATACCCTGATGGTCGAGGTCGGGCGCGCGGCGGGGGACGGCCTGCCCGAGACCTGCGACGGCGCCCATATCATGTGCTACACCGCCGCACGCAGCGAAAAGGAAGCCGTCGACGAGACGGTCGTCGTCTTACGCCAAGCCGAGATGAACCCGATCGAGGTGCAGTCCTACGGCACCCTGGCTGCCCGCCGGGCCGAGGGCCAGCAGATCTCCGAGGAAGACCTCGCCCTGATGGCGCGCGCGGTGGACGAAAACGCGGTCATCGTCGCCCATGTCGTGCCCTACACCGACGAAGACGAGGGCGCGCGCGATGGCTGAGACGATCGATCCCGTGGCGCTGACCGCCGATCTGATCCGCTGTCCTTCGGTCACGCCCGAGGAGGGCGGTGCGCTGGCGCTCCTTGAAGGCGTGCTCTCAGAAGCGGGCTTTGCCTGCCAGCGCATCGAGCGCGGCGGCATCCAAAACCTCTATGCGCGCTGGGGCACGGCTGCGCCGGTGTTCGGCTTTGCCGGGCACACCGACGTCGTACCTCCTGGCGAGCCTGCGGCGTGGTCGCTCGATCCGTTCTCGGGCAAGCTGGCGCGCGGGCAGGTCTGGGGGCGCGGAGCGGCTGACATGAAATCGGGCGTGGCCGCTTTTGTCGCCGCGGCCACGGCGCTGATCGCCACGGCGCCGCCTGCCGGCTCGATTGCGCTACTCATCACCGGCGACGAAGAGGGCGAGGCCATCGATGGCACCGCCGCCATTCTCGATTGGATGGAGGCGGCGGGCGAGCAGCTCGACTTTTGCCTCGTTGGTGAGCCGACCTCGGTCGAGCGCCTGGGCGATACCATGAAGATCGGCCGGCGCGGCTCGATGTCGGCCACGCTCACCGTCTACGGCAGGCAAGGCCACGCCGCCTATCCCGAGCGCGCGGTCAATCCGCTGCCCGTTCTGGCGCGCGCCTGTGCGCGGCTGGCCGAGACGCCCCTCGATCTCGGCTCGACCCATTTTCAAGCCTCGACCCTGGCGCTGACCTCCATCGATGTCGCCAATCCGGCCAGCAACGTCATCCCCGCCGAGGGCACGGCGCGCTTCAACATCCGCTTCAACGATCACCACAGCGCCGAGAGCCTCAAGGTCTGGGTCGATCAGCAGTTGGAGGGGGTGCTCGCGGGCACGGGCTGCACTGCCGATCTGGCCTGGACGGTCTCGGGCGAGAGTTTTCTGACGCTGCCCGGGCCGCTGACCGAGATCGTGGTCGACGCCATCACCGACCGCCTGCTGGAGCGCCCGGCGCTCACCACCGGTGGCGGCACCTCGGACGCGCGCTTTATCCGCAACCATTGCCCGGTGGTCGAGTTCGGCTTGGTGGGCGACACCATGCACCAAATCGACGAGCGCGTGCCCGAGGACGACGTGCGCATGCTCTCGGTGCTCTATGGCGATATTCTGGAGCGGTTTTTCGGGTAAGCGCAGGCGCCCATAAAAAAGGCCCGCCGGTTTCCCAGCAGGCCCATGCTTGGCGACGATCGGCGCTCAGGCGGCCTTGGCCACCAACACCGCATCGACGCGCTCGGCGGCTTTCTCCTCGGCCACGCACTCGACCGCAGCCAACTCGCGGGTCAGGCGCTCCAGGGCGGCCTCGTAGAGTTGGCGCTCAGAATAGGACTGCTCCGGCTGGTCCTCGGCGCGGTAGAGATCGCGCACCACCTCGGCAATCGAGATCAGATCGCCCGAGTTGATCTTCTGCTCATACTCCTGCGCACGCCGCGACCACATGGCGCGCTTGATCTTGGCGCGGCCTTTGAGGGTCGCCAGCGCGCGCTCGACGATGTCGGGGCTGGACAGGGAGCGCATGCCCGTCGCGGTGGCCTTGGCGGTCGGCACGCGCAGGGTCATCTTGTCCTTCTCGAACGAGATCACGAACAGCTCCATGGTGATGCCGGCGATCTCTTGCTCTTCGATGGAGACGATGCGCCCGACCCCATGGGCCGGGTAGACCACGTATTGGTCGGCACGGAATTGCAATCCCTTGTAGCTCGACTTCTTCGACATTTTCTCTCCCGTCCAGCAAGGTGGCGCGCCGCATCGAGCGACGCAAAACTCGCGTAAGGACCGGATCGCTCAGGCCCCCACGCGTACGATTATCTGTCTGTCACGTTGATCGGGCTTGCCTCAGCGCTCGGTGCGACGGCGTCGCGAATGCAAACGCCCGGTGTCTTGTGAAACATTCTTGTAACACATTTTTGCGCACACTTCCACCCCTGCTGAAACTCTGAGCAGATTCGCCGTGTGCTGGACGGAGCAGGCGTGTGGCGCAAAAGCCCGCGGCTTGATAACGCACACAGCCGACAGCGTTTTACAGATCAGTCGCCCTCACCCGGCGTCTCGGAAAAGTGTTTCTCCAGCTTGCCCTCGACCCCGTCGTATTGCTCGGCCTCGTCCATGGCTTCTTTCTTCTGAGTCAAGTTGGGCCACATCTCGGAATACTTGAGATTGAACGCCACCCATTTCTCCGTACCGGCATCGGTGTCGGGGCGAATCGCATCGGCGGGGCATTCGGGCTCGCACACACCGCAATCGATGCACTCATCGGGGTGGATGACGAGCATGTTCTCGCCCTCATAAAAACAATCGACCGGGCAGACTTCGACACAGTCGGTGTACTTGCACATGATGCAGTTGTCGGTGACGACGTAAGTCATCGCTTTCTCCTGTGGCGCGGGTGCGACCGCGCTGGTGTAACCCAAGATTTGCAATTGATTAGGTGTCGGCGACCGGCCATTCAAGGGTCGGAGCGCCGAAACGCCTCGATCTCGCGCCGCGCCCGCTTGGTTGGCCGACCCTGACCTGCCTCGCGTGTTGGCGATGCGGGTATGATGGTCTCCGATGCAGCGCGCTCAGGCAAGGGGTCGAGATCAGTGTAGAGCGTTTGTGCCTCGGGTGCGGGGCCGCGTCGGCTGCCGAGTGCCTCGATGCGGATGACGCGCACGCGCTTTTCTTGTGGGAAGGTCAGCACATCGCCGATGCGCACCGCGGTGGCCGGTTTTTGGGCGCGCTCGCCGTTGATGCGCACGTGCCCCGAGCCCGCCACTGTACCAGCACGCGCGCGGCTTTTGAAAAAGCGCGCGTGCCAGAGCCACTTGTCGAGGCGCAGGCGCGGTGCGGTGTGGCTGTCGGTCTCGGGGCTGGCGTCGGCGTTCACTTGTTCTTGAGCTGTTGCAGAATGGCGAAGGGACTATCGGGGTCGACCGGCTTTTGCTCGCGTTTGGGCGCGGCGGCGTGGACGCGGGGCTTGTCGCCGGGTTTGTTCTTCTTGGGCGGACGGCTGTTGGTCTCGTTGCGCGGTTTGCGCGGGCCGTCGGCTTTGGCGTGGCGCCCTGGCTTGGCGTGGGCTGGTGCGGCGGTAGCGGCCTCAGGGGCCGCGTCGGCGTTGGCGGCTGGTGCGTTGGCTGGGGCTGCGCCCTCGCGCTGGGGACGGCGGCGGCGCTTTTGGCCGTCCTGCTGGTCCTCGCCTTGGCGGTTGCGCCGCGGCTGGCCGGCTGGGCGGCGCGGGCGCAGCGTGAAGGTGAAGAACACCTCCATCTCTGCCGGAGCCGCCTCGGTGGGCGCCTCGGCGTTTTCGGCCGGCGCCTCGGTGGCTTCGGCGGTGGCGGGCTCCAGTGTTGGCTGT
The DNA here is from genome assembly GCA_038750185.1 of Pseudomonadota bacterium. GTDB lineage: Bacteria > Pseudomonadota > Alphaproteobacteria > Rhodobacterales > Rhodobacteraceae > Thermohalobaculum. Next base: position 23,227 of record JBCDHK010000006.1, on the reverse strand, counting down.
TCCGAGGCGGTTTCGGTCTCGACCGCAGGGGGCTCGACGGGGGCTGCTGGCGGGCTCTCGGGCGCGGCGGGGGCGTCCGTGGTGGGCTGGGCTTGCGGCGCCATCGCGGGCGCGGCGTCGGCCTCTGCCAAACCCTCGACCGTCTCGGGCATCGCTGCCTCGGGTTTGGGGGCTTCCGCTTCGGGAGCTTCCGCCTGCACAGGTGCTGCCTCAGTAGTAGCTTTGCCCGCCGGGCCGCGCACCGGTTTGACCCGCTCGCCGCGCTCGCCCTGAAAGCCGAGCCCGTTCATCAGATCGGCGAACTGCTCCAGCGTGCAACCGGTGATCGAGAGCATGTCGGGCGTGGCCTCGAAACCAGCGCGCGCGTCCATGGGGCGCAGCATATCGGCCAGACGCTCCAGCATATCGATGCGCAGCGCCCGCGTGCCGGCCAAGCGATAGCCCGCCTTATCGTAAAAACCCTCAGGCGCCTCGCTCAGCGCGGGGATGGTCACCTGACCGGGCGGGGGCGCGGCGGGAAACTCCTGAAAGCCCTGCCAGAGCGACCAGAGCAAGAGGCGCAGGCGCGTCGGCGCGGGCTTGAGCAGGAGCGGCAAGAAGATGGTGTGCTGGCCAAAGCGCACGCCGTGTTTGCGGAGTAGTGCACGCTCCTCCTGGCCGAGCGCTTTGACGTCCTCAGCGATGCGCCGGCGCGGGATGACGCCCATTTCTTCACTAAGCTGGAAGGCAAGGCCGCGCGCGAGCCCCGTCACCGCCTCATCGGCCTGCATCTTGAGGAGCGGCTCGAACTGCGCGTCGATGCGCCGGCGCACCCAATGCGACAGGCGGCGCTCGACCTTCTCGACCACGCTCGGATCGGCGGTGTCCTCGACAAAGGCGCGCACTTTGGGTGCGAGGCACTCATCGCCCTTGACCAGCGCGCCCACGGCATCGGTGCCCCACATCAAGCCGCCCTGTTCGGTGACGTCGATCTCGGTGTCGGGGCTGTTGTAGAGCTTGTCGGCGCGCCGGGCCAATTCGGCCTGTACTGCCCCCAGCGAGGCCGAGCGCAGCGTCTTGATTTCCTCGGCGCTCGCCGTCTCGTCGAGATGGAAGCGAAACCCGTCCAGCCGGCCGAGAAACTCGCCCTCGACGACCACCTCGCCCTTGTCGTTGACCTCGGCCACGAGCCGCTCCTTTTGTTTGAGCCGGCGCATCAACACACTGGTGCGCCGGTCCACGAACCGTTGGGTCAGTTTGGCATGCAGCGCATCCGAGAGCCGGTCCTCGACCGCACGCGTCTCGGCTTGCCACTCCGCCGCGCCCTCGACCCAAGCAGCGCGGTTGGTGACATAGGTCCAGGTGCGGATATAGGCCAGCCGCTTCGACAGCGTGTCGATGTCGCCTTCGGTGCGATCGATGCGGCGGACCTGTCCCGCGATCCAGTCCGAGGGTATTACCCCGCCCGCGCCGAGCAGGAAACGGTAAATATGCGAAATCAACGCCAGGTGGTCGGTATCGGTCACCTTGCGGAAATCGGGGATCTGGCAGACGTCCCACAAGAGGCGCACGCGCTCAGGCCGGTCGGCAAGGCGGTTGAGGTCGCTGTCCTGCCAGGCGAGTTTGAGCGCGGCCAGATCATCAGCCTCGCGCCCGCGGGCCAGATCGTTGACCTGGGGGCTTTCCTCCAAGCTTGCGATCAGCGCCGGCACATTGGCAAAGCTTAAGCGGTGGTTGCGCCAGAGAAAGCGCGCGATCGGCTTGAAGCGGTGGCCCTCGATCGCCTCGACCACCTCGGGCTCGATCGGAGGGGCCTCGCCGGTGGTCCCAAAGGTGCCGTCCTTGGTGTAGCGCCCGGCGCGCCCTGCGATCTGGGCCAGTTCGTTGGCTTGCAGGCGGCGGTGGTGGCGCCCGTCGAATTTCGACAGCCCGGCAAAAGCGACATGATCGACATCGAGGTTGAGCCCCATGCCGATGGCGTCGGTCGCAACCAGATAGTCCACATCGCCTTGCTGGTAGAGCGCCACCTGCGCGTTGCGCGTGCGCGGGCTCAGCGCGCCCATCACCACCGCCGCCCCGCCGCGCTGGCGCCGGATCAGCTCGGCGATGGCATAGACCTGATCGATGGAAAAGGCGACCACGGCCGAGCGCGGCTTGAGGCGCGAGATCTTCTTGGAGCCCGCATAAGAGAGCGTCGAGAACCGCTCGCGCCCCAGATAGCGCGCCTCTGGCACCAGCGCCGAGATGCGCGCACGCGCGGCATCGGAGCCGAGGAACAGCGTCTCATAGCGCCCCCGCGCGCGCAGCACCCGGTCGGTGAAGACATGGCCGCGCTCGGGATCGGCGCACATCTGGACTTCGTCAATGGCGACGAAATCGACCAGACGATCAAGCGGCATCGCCTCGACGGTGCAGACGAAATAGCGTGCGTTGCGCGGCTGGATGCGCTCCTCGCCGGTGATGAGCGCCACACAGCCAGGCCCGCGCAACTCGACGATCTTGTCGTAGACCTCGCGCGCGAGCAGACGCAGCGGCAAACCGATGATGCCGTCGGCACGCGCCAGCATGCGCTCGATGGCATAGCGCGTCTTGCCGGTGTTGGTGGGCCCCAGGACGGCGGTGACGGTGGCATCGCTTGGGAGTAGGGCGGATTGCGCCATGAAAACCTCCCCTCGCCGTAGTCAGACGCCGCGATGCGTCCGTCTCTTAAGTAGTTCGCTTGTCAAATAGCCAACCCTGGCCCGACACAACCCCTCAGCCGTGCGCCCGGCAGAGCGCCTACAGTTCGCGTCCGTCGACCTCGGGCGAGAGACGCTCGACCGCCTCCTTGGCGCCTTGCAGGTGGGGGTGGATCTCCAGCGCGCGGCGAAACACCTGGAGCGCCTGGGCGTCCTGGTCGAGCCGGTCGAGGATGATGCCAAGGCCGGCCAAGGCGCCGAAGTGGCGCGGCTCCAGCGCCAGCGTGCGTTGGATGTCGGCCACGGAGGGCCCGTAGTTCTCCATCATGAAATGCACGGTGGCGCGGCGGTTCCAGGCTTCGGCGAAATCCGGGGCAAGGCGGACCAGATCGTCGAGGAATTCGAGCGCATCCTCATGCTCGCCCGCCTCCATGGCGCGGGTGGCGCGCGAGAGCAGGAAGGTCATGGCCGCCGACTCGGAACGCGCCCAAAGTGCCATAATCTTTTGCTGGAGCGGCTGCCACGAGCTCTCATCAGCAACCGAGAGCGCCGCCAGCAGCGCATCGACCTCGCCATCGAAGTCGATCTCGGGCAGAGCACCCATCTCCGGTTGTGCCGGGGGGACGGTGGGCACGACCGGTTCGGACATCTCGGGCGCCAATTCCTGTGCCAAAACCGTAGCAGGCAGGACCAGCGCGAGGGTGAGTGGAAGGGCAAACAGCATCATTGCATTACGATATGCATCCGGCCTATGGGATGCCAAGCACAAAAACGACAACGAGGGCGCGATGAGCGAAGGATTCGACAAAGCGGTCGCCAAATTGCGCGCTCGCCTGGAAGGTGCAGACGTCGAGCACAGCTATCGCATCACGGTTGAGGACGAGGGCTCCATCCTGGTTGCAGAGGGCGCCCTCCAAGACACCGATGACGGGCGCGCGGTCGATGCCTCGATCTCCGCCGATCTCGACACCTTCCGCGCACTGTTTGACGGCGAGATCGCGCCCGCAGCCGCCTTCATGACCGGGCGGCTCTCGGTCGAGGGCGATATGGGTGCTGCGATGGCGCTGGGGGGCGTGCTCGGCTGATGCGTTTGGCGCCTGGCGCGCGCGCCTGGACGCAGACGCTGGCGCTCACCACGCGCGATGGCGTCGGCTTGCGCGGCGCGCTCTGGGCCGAGGGGACGCGCGGGCTGGTGGTGGTGCTGCCAGGGCGCACCGAGTTTCTCGAAAAAGTCGCCATTCTGGCCGGTGCGCTGCAAGCCCGTGGCTTTGCCGTGGCGAGCCTCGACTGGCGCGGCCAGGGCCAGTCGGCGCGCCTGGTCGAGCCCCCGGCCAAGAGCCATGTCGGGTGTTTCTCCGAGTATCATCTGGATTTGCAGGCGTTGCTCGACGCGCCCGAAGTGGCCGCGCTCGGGGCGCCGCGCTTGGTCCTGGCCCACTCCATGGGCGCGACGGTGGCGCTTGGCGCGCGCGAGGCGGGGGTGCTGGGGGCTATCCCCACGGTCTACTCGGCCCCAATGCTGGCCATTCGCATGGCGTTGCCGACCCGGGCCTTTGCGCTCACCGTGATGGCGATGGGGCGCAGGCTCGGCCTGGAGACGCGCTGGCCGCCGCTCCCTGGTGCTGCAACGCCTTATGTGCTCGGCGCCCATGCCCAAAACAACACGCTGACCTTCGACAAGGAGGTCTTCGCCTGGCTCGTCGAAGCCCACCACGCCGAGCCGCGCATCGCGCTTGGGCTACCCAGCATCGGCTGGTTTCTCGCCGCCGAAGCCGCCATGGCCAAAGCCCGCGCGCTGGGGCCACTGGACGGGGCGATGGTCTGTCTGCTCGGTCAGCGCGAGTGTGTGGTGGCCTCGGCGCCCGTACATGCTTTTGCCGCGCGCCAGGGGATGGCGCTGATCGAGATCCCACGCGCGCGCCACGATCTGTTTTTGGAAGGCGAGCCGATGCGCAGCCAGGCTTGGGCCGCGGTCGACGCTTTTCTGGCGCGCGAAGGTTTGTGAGCCTCAGTCCAATTCCGAGAGAATGGCCAGCGCCTCGGCATGCACCCGCGCATCACCCGCAGCAATCACCCGCCCGCCAAAGCGCGCATCGCCGCCTTGCCAGTCGGTCACGATGCCGCCTGCCGCCTCGACCAAAGCCGCCGGCGCCGCGATATCATAGCGTGCCAGCCCAGCCTCGACCACCAGATCGGCCAGCCCGGCTGCGACCAGCGCATAGGCGTAGCAATCGGTGCCGTAGCGGGTGAGTTGGGCCCGGGCGCGCACCTTGGCAAAACCCGCGCCCTCTCTCGCGGTGAACAGCGCCGGATCGGTGGTGAAGAGCACCGCCTCGCTCAGGCCAGCGCAGGGGCGCGTGGCAATTTCGTGGCGCACCCCAGCGCGCTCGAACCACGCCGTGCGGGTGCCGTCGTTTTGCAGCATCCCAGCAAAGCGCTCGCCGATGTAGGGCTGGTCGATCACGCCGAGCCGTCCGCGGCTGCCGTCATCGAGGCCAATCAGCACGCCCCAAAGTGGCAGGCCGGCGATAAAGGCGCGGGTGCCGTCGATGGGATCGAGCACCCAGGTCAGCCCCGAGCGGCTCGCGCGCGGGGCCTCTTCTTCACCAAGAATGCCGTCCTCGGGGCGCTCTGCGGCTAGGATGGCGCGCATGGCAGCCTCGGAGGCACGATCGGCCACGGTGACGGGGTCGTAGCCGCTTGTGGCTTTGTTGTCGGCGGTCAGATCGGGGATGCGGAAGTGGACCAGCACGGCTTGGCGCGCGGCCTCTGCCAGACGCTCGGCGAGCGCCAAAGTGTTTTCCGGGAGGGGGGTCATGGCGGCCTCTGCGTCAATTGGCGAGGCATCTGTCCTGGACCGGGGGGCGCCGCCGGTCAATCCTGGGGTTTTGGATCGAGCGGCGGCAGCGGGTCTAGATCGTGGAGGAAAGCGTTAGTCTTGCAGAGGGTTGAAACGCGTTCCTCAGGCGACGCGGTCGCTCATCACCTGGGCCAGATCGAACAGGCCGCGGCGCTGGCTCTCGGGGATGGCGTAGTAGGCGCGCACCAGATCCATGGCCTCTTTGTCGGTCAGCACGTCCCCGCGGGCTTGGCGGGCGTCTTCGGGCTGGGCTTCGTTATCGAGGCCCTCGAAGAAGAACGACACCGGGACATCGAGCGTCTCGGCAATATCCCACAGCCGGGAGGCGGAGACGCGGTTGGCGCCGGTCTCGTACTTCTGGATCTGCTGGAACTTGATACCGACGGCATTGGCAAGCTGCTGCTGCGTCATGCCGATCACCCAACGGCGCTGGCGAACGCGCTGTCCAACATGAATATCAACGTGATGTGTCATGGGCCATACTCCAACGGCTGCACTGTTACGGTTAGTAAGCGTTGGGTGACCACCACCCAGGCTTGTTTCACCCAGTACATGAGCAAGAGCCGTGCCAGTTCACGAGGCGCCACTGTTCCAAGATGAACACCCGTTAACGGCGGGCCAAACTCGGGCAGATTCCCGTGAATGTGGTAAACATATGTTAATCCGGGCCGAGTTCGGCCACATTATGTCGCAATGAGGGCCTGCACCCTATGCGTGTGCAGGCTGCCATGTATCAACTATTGGTCGTGCAATTTGCAGCAGAGTAAAGTGCTTTCTGTGCAATTTGCAATTCAGCATCTACGTTTCGCAACGATTTAGATTTGCACCTTGCGCGCCGCCCGCTTGCGCTCGTGCGGATCGAGAAAACGCTTGCGCAGCCGGATCGCCGAGGGGGTCACTTCGACCAGCTCATCGTCGTCGATGTAGGCGATGGCCTGTTCCAAAGTGAAACGCGTCGCCGGGGTCAGCTTGACGGCGTCATCCTTGCCGGCGGCGCGGATGTTGGTGAGCTGCTTGCCCTTCAAGGGGTTCACTTCCAGATCGTTGTCGCGCGAGTGCTCGCCGATGATCATCCCCTGGTAGACCCGCTCGCCGCCGCCGATGAACAGGCGCCCGCGATCCTCCAGATTAAAGAGCGCATAGGGCACGCTGTCGCCCTCATCCATGGAAATCAAGACCCCCGCACGCCGCCCGGGGATCGAGCCTTTGTAGGGCGCCCAGGTGTGGAAGACGCGGTTGAGCACGCCCGTGCCGCGGGTATCGGTCAGGAACTCGCCGTGGTAGCCGATCAGCCCGCGCGAGGGCACATGGGCGACGATGCGCGTCTTGCCCACGCCTGCGGCGCGCATCTCGACCAACTCGCCCTTGCGCGTGGCGAGCTTCTCCACCACCGCGCCCGAGTACTCCTCATCCACATCGATGGTGGCTTCCTCGATGGGCTCCAGGCGCTGGCCGTCCTCTTCGCGCAGCACCACGCGCGGGCGCGAGATCGACAGCTCAAACCCCTCGCGGCGCATGTTCTCGATGAGCACGCCCATCTGCAACTCGCCGCGCCCCGAGACCTCGAACGCCTCGCCCCCCGGCGTGTCGGCAATACGGATGGCGACGTTGGACTCGGCCTCGCGCATCAAGCGCTCGCGGATGACGCGCGATTGGACCTTCTTGCCCTCGCGCCCGGCCAGCGGGCTGTCGTTGATGCCGAAGGTCACGGTGATGGTCGGCGGATCGATGGGCTGGGCGGGCAGGGGCAGATCGATGGCCGGATCGGCCAGGGTGTCGGCGACGGTGGCCTTGGCCATGCCGGCCAGCGCCACGATATCGCCCGCCTCGGCCCGCTCGATGGGCTGGCGGGCGAGACCGCGAAACGCCAGGATCTTGGAGACGCGAAAGCGCTCGATCTCGGCGCCTTCGCGCGAGAGCGCGCGGATGGTGGTGTTGGGGGTCAGCGTGCCCGCTTCGACACGTCCGGTCAGCAGGCGCCCGAGGAAGGGGTCGGCCTCCAGCGTGGTCGCCAGCATGCGGAAGGGCTGCTCGACGTTATTCTGGACGCGCGGGCGCGGCACATGGGCCACGATTAGGTCGTAGAGCGGGGCAAGGTTCTCGCGCGGGGCGTCGAGATCGGTGGCTGCCCAGCCGCTCCGCCCCGAGGCATAGAGGGTGGGAAAGTCGAGCTGGTCTTCGTCGGCGCCGAGGCCCACGAAGAGATCGAACACCTCATCGAGCGCGCGATCGGGCTCGGCATCGGGTTTATCGACCTTGTTGAGCACCACGATGGGGCGCAGGCCCAGCGCCAGCGCCTTGGAGGTGACGAATTTGGTCTGGGGCATGGGGCCTTCGGCGGCATCCACCAAGAGCACGACCCCATCGACCATGCTAAGGATCCGCTCGACCTCACCGCCGAAATCGGCGTGGCCCGGGGTGTCGACGATATTGATGCGCGTCGAGCCCCACTCCAGCGAGGTGCATTTGGCCAGGATGGTAATGCCGCGCTCGCGTTCGAGATCGTTGCTGTCCATGGCGCGCTCGGCCACGGCCTGGTTGTCGCGAAAGGCGCCGGACTGCTTGAGCAGTTCGTCGACCAGCGTGGTCTTGCCGTGGTCGACGTGGGCGATGATGGCGATGTTGCGCAGATCCACGGGGGCTCTCCTGGCTGGCGGCATGCATGACTGGCGAGTGTGCCCGGGGATATGGCCGGAATGCCGCGCTGCGGCAAGCGCGCTGGCCGATTTAGCTTGTGTTGGTAGTGTATTTGCAACGCATGAGATTTTCATCGGGGAGCGCCCCCCTGGCCGTCAGTCCTCGCCCGCATAGCAGACGGCTTGGAGTTTGTTGCCGTCGGGATCGCGCACGTAGGCGGCGTAATAGGTGTCGCCGTAGTGCGGCCTGGGCCCCGGCTTGCCAGCACAACGCCCGCCCAGGCGCAGCGCCGTCTCGTGGAAGCGGTCGACGGCGTGTCTCGTCTCGGCGGTAAAGGCCACGTGGGTGCCATTGCCCCAGGTCGCAGGGCGCCCGTCCTCGGGCGGGTAGAGATAGAGTGTCGGCATGCCGCCCTTTTCATAGGCTGGCGGTTTGCCGGGGGGCTTGGGCAGGCGCTCAAAGCCCAACACGCCCAGAACCGCATCGTAGAAGCGGCCCGCGCGTTCAGTGTCGTTGGTGCCGAGGGTTACGTGGCTGATGACGGACATGTCGATCTCCTGTTGCGATGTTGGGGGGGGGGGCGCTCCTGGATCGCCGCGCATCCTTCACAGCCATTCGACCCAGGCGCCGTGGAAATCAGCGCGGGCCAGGACTCTCGTGGTGGCGCCGGGCCAGCAGGTCAGGAGCAGCGCTGCGCTGCCGGGGGTGGCGTCGCGCTCAAGACGGGCCCAGGCCAGCGGAGTTTCCCGGGTGGCGGTCTCGCCTGCGCGGGCCATGGCGGTTTCGATGCGGGCCTGGCGCGTGGCATCCAGATACTGCCACATGATCGAGTGCATGAGCACGCGGGCCACGCCCGGCTCAGCCGCCTCTGCCAGCCGCGCCTCGACCCACTCGGCAGCGTCGGCCTGTTCGGGCACCACCCCGGTCGAGGCGGCGTGGGTGAGGGCTGCCATGGTGCGGGCCATGCGCGCCTCCTGATCGGCCCAGACGAAGGCGAGCAGCGTCTCGCGGTCGTGCGCGTCGCCTGGGTTGCGTGGAGCGGCATCGCAGGCCCGCCGCGCCGTGACATGGACCGGCACGATCTCGGGCGCCGCCCCCCGCCACGCACAGGCAACGGTGAGCGGTGCACCCTCTGGCCGATAGGACTGCGCGCCAAAGTCATAGGCATAAGCGTCGAGATGGAGGTTGAGCCCCGCCGAGGCGCCAATCTCCCAGAGCGAGAGCGGCAGCCCAGTCTCGCGGCTCACCCGCATCAAGGCGCCGATCAGCGCGCCCGCACGCCCGATCTCGTTGGTCTGGGGTGGAGTGGCGAGCAGGGCCAGCAAGGCCTCGTCCTGTGCGGCAATCGCCCCCACCAGCGCGCCATCCAGGGCCTCGCCAAGATCGGCCTCTGGCGGATAACACCGCGCCAGATCCGGCACCGTCCCCAGCCGCACCAGCCGATGCAGCGCCCCGCAAACCCTGAGCGCCAGCGCCGAATCGACCGGATCGAGCGCCCAGTCGCGCACCGCCCGCCCCGTGGCCGTGCTCTCGTCGAGCAAACGCGGCACCCGCCGGCAAAGCTGGGCGGTAAAGGGCGAGCCCATTCGCGTGCAATGGCCGGCTTGGATGGCAAACGCCTCTTCGATGGCCGTGCGCAGCATGATCGCCCTCCCCAGTCTCACTCTCACGTCGTATAGCAGCGGGCGCAGACTGGCGGGAGAGACACTATGAAGGCGATGCGCATCCACACCCTCGGCACCCCCTTGCAGGCCGACGAGATCGAGCCGCCCACCCCAGGCGCGGGCGAGGTGGGGCTGCGGGTGCTGGCTTGCGGGGTCAATTTTGCCGATACGCTGATGGTGGCGGGCAAGTACCAGGAGCGCCCCGCGCTACCCTTTGCCCCTGGGATCGAGGTTTGCGGGGTGGTCGAGGCGGTGGGCGAGGGCGCCGATCCGGGGCTGATCGGCCAGCGTGTGGCGGCGATGTGTGGCCATGGCGGCTTTGCCGAGCGGGCCGTGGCCTCGGCTGCCACCTGTGTCGCGATCCCCAAGAGCATGCCCGAGCCCCATGCCGCGGCTCTCCAGGTCGCTTATGGCACCTCGCATCTGGCGCTCTGGCACCGCGCGCGCCTTGTCGAGGGGGAGCGCCTCCTGGTGCTGGGAGCCGCGGGGGGCGTGGGGCTGACCGCTGTCGAGATCGGGGCGCTGATGGGCGCCGAGGTGATCGCCGTTGCGCGCGGCAGCGAGCGCCTGGAGCGCGCCCGTACCGCCGGCGCCCACCACCTGATCGACAGCGAGACCGCCGACATCCGCACCGCGGTCAAAGCGCTGGGGGGGGCGGATGTGGTCTATGATCCCGTCGGCGGCGATCAATGGCAGGCTGCCTTGCGCGCGGCCAACCCTGAGGCGCGGCTATTGCCGATCGGTTTTGCCTCTGGCGAGGTGCCGCAGATCCCGGCCAACATCCTCTTGGTGAAGAACCTCACAGTCATCGGGCTCTACTGGGGGGCATACTATCGCTTCGCGCCGCAGGTGCTGGCTGAGAGCTTTGGCCGCCTGCTGGCGTGGTACGGCGAGGGCCGTCTGATGCCCCACGTCTCCCACACCGTGGAACTGGCGCAAGCGGAAGCGGCGCTGGAGCTTTTGCGCACGCGCAGAGCTACCGGTAAAGTTGTGCTGATGCCTGACCGCTGAAATCGGGAATTCCATCATTTAGATTAAGTTTACGTGAATTTCAGCGACTTAATGCGGTATCCGATTGCATTTGCATTGGATCGACAGCGCATTTCGTCCTAAGGTTGCACAATCCGCACGTTAGCGTTCGGCTGCGTGCGCTGCCAGCAGAGGTCGAATGCCATGAATGTTGCCCATACTTTTTCTCGGATCCGCCTGCGTGTCGGCGTGGCACTGGTTTGTGCCGCCTTGGCAGCTTTACCCCTCAAGACCCGCGCCGAGGACGGCCTTGCCGCCTTCGGCAGCGCCATCGACGAATTGCGCCGCGCCAATCTGATCTCGGGCCAGAAGATGCTGGTCGAGCGCATGGCCGCCAAGGCCTGCTTCGTGGTCGCCGGCATCAATGCCGACAGCTACGGCGAGAGCATGACCGAGGCCCACGACCGCTTCCTCTACATCCAAAGCGCGCTGCGTGAAGGCAATGTGGTCGCCGGTCTCCTGCCCGAGACCAATACGCGCGTGCTGACAGCCCTCGATGAGGTCGACACGCTGTTCAAGCCCTTCGACGAGGTCGCCCTCGATGTCGCCGCAGGCAATGCCGATCAGGCGCGCCTTGGCGAGATGCTGGCCATGACCTCGTCGCTGTTCTCCAGCATCGATCGTTTGGCGGGGCTGGTCGAGCGTGTCCACGCCAGCGAATCGGTGCCGCGGTCGGTGCGGGTGCAGCATACCTATGCCGGACTGCAACGCCGCCTGACCCAGAAGATGATCAAAGAAGGCTGCATGATCGCCACCCTGGGCGACACGCGCTCGGTGCAGGCTGAGTTGGAGAACTCGATCGAGGAGTTCGAGAGCCGCTTGGTTGCTCTGCGCAATGGCAAGATCCTGCTCGGTCTGCCCAAGGCCGAGGATCCGCGTCTGGTGGCCGATCTCGACGAGGTCGAGCGGCTCTGGCAGGAGATCGAGCCGGTGCTGGCCGAGGCTGTGGCCGGCACCGCGCCCTCGGCGGACGATCTCGAACTGCTGGTGATCGATTCGACGCCGATGATGGAGTTCGCCAATGACGCCGTCACCGCCATCGAGACGGCGTCGCGCTGAGTGGTGGTGGCGGCTACAGTGGGCCGTAGTTGGCGCGGATCGAGGTCGGTTTGAAGCCGCAGCGCTCGATATTGCGGTAGGAGTGCTGCGGCTCGCCCACTATGGCAGTGCCGGTGCAGGTGTGCAGCCGCGTCGCACCGCCCTCCAGCGCCACGCGCACGCGTGTGGCCAGGTTGGAGCCTTGGACGCCGCGCCCGCGGGCGTGCTCGGCAGTGGCGCCGAAATCGGTCCAGACCTCGGTGCCGCGCACGAATAGCGCCCCGGTGCCGACCGGACGCCCGCCCTCGAAGGTGACAAAGCAGCGCCAATCCGGGTGGTCGATCAAACGGGCCAGCCATGGTACGGCCAGCGCGCCAAGATCGAACCCAGCGCAGACGATCTCGGCAAAGGCCACGGCGTGTTCAGGGCCGATCTCGCGGGTCTCCAAACCGGGCGCCTCGGGCAGGCCGCCCGGGGGCGTGTCCTCGGGGCCGCGCTCGAATTTTTGCCAGTCGCGCACGCGTGCGAGGCCGCGACTGAGGCAGGCCTCCTCCAGCCCGGCGGCTTCGGCGGCCTTGTTACCGTGGATGGTGTAGCGCTCGACACCTGCTGCGAGAAACCGCGCCATCGCCTCGTCGATCCAGCCGGGCTCGAAGGGGCGCGTCAGTCCAAAGCCCACGGCACAATTGAGCACCGTGGCCGAGGCCGGCAAGCCTGCCGCCACCGCCACCACGCCGTCACCCACGGGCGCGAGCGAAAGCGAGAGCGTGGCGCTCAGTTCGGGCCCGGCCGCGGCATGCATGGCCTCGAAGGCGGTGCGCTCGATGGCTTCGGCTTCGGGGCGTTCGTCGAGACTGGGGGCGCTGGTCACGGCGGCTCCTCCGGTTGGTGCACTCACGCCGCCACCGCACCCGCATCGGGGCGAAAGGCCGCCCGCAACAGCTCTTCGAGCGCGGCGATGGGCTCGGAATTGGCTTGTCTTGCCCGATAGAGGTTGATCCGCGAGGACGGCAACTCCGGCAGCGCGCCGCCGTGGGTGACCGGGTGCATATAGGACGACGCGCCCTCCAACATGGCATGCACAGCCAGATCGGCCGAGACCAGGGCTTCGACCGTGCGCATGGCGCGGGTGTCGACGCCGTTTTCCCAAGGGATGCCTGCCTCATCGAGGGCGCGCTGGGCCCAGGGGCGGAACACGCATTGGTTCTCGAAGGCCAAACGGAGCGGACGCTGGCGCCAGGCCTGGCCGTCACGTGCGCCGACCCAGATCAGGCGGCGGGTGACCAGATGTTCGGCCCGGCCCTCGGTGACGTCTTCGGTGGTCAGGATCAGATCGGCCCCGCCCTGGTCGAGCAACTCCTTGAGGCGGGTGGTAAAGGACGAGATCAGCCGGATCTTGACCCGTGGAAACGCCCGGTCGAACTGGCGCAGCACCTTGGGGATGCTCGGCAACACCAGATCGGTCGGCACGCCGAGGCGGATCTCGCCTTCATAGGCGGTGGCGGTCATGCGGGCGATGACTTCGTCGTTGAGGGCCAGGATGCGCCGCCCGTAGCCGAGTAGCTGTTCGCCGTGGCCTGTTGGCGTGACGCCGCGCCCGGCGCGGTCGAGGAGCGGCAGTTGCAGCATGTCTTCGAGGCGTTTGATCTGCATCGAGACGGCGGACTGGGTCAGGTTGAGCTGTTGGGCGGCGCGGGTGACGCCGCCGCATTCGGCAACGGCGACAAAGGAGCGCAGGGCGGTCAGGTCGAGGTTTCTCCACATGGCGGACTCCATATCACGGGCTGTGATGGGTTTCAGCAGCAATATTCGTTTTTCTGAACGATGGCCCTCCTCTAGATATATCAACGTACACGATGGATCGAGCGTTTTCGATCATCAAAACCGATGGAGACCGTCATGCGCGCCTTTGCCGACCTGATCGCCGCCGCCACGCCGCCCGCCCTGCCGCGCCCGCGTTTTGGGCTGTGGCTGCAGGTATTGCGCGAGCGCCGTGCCCTTGCCCGCCTCGATGCCGCTGCTCTGGCCGATATCGGCCTCGATCCTGCCGCAGCAGACGCCGAGGCGCAGCGCCCGCTCTGGGACGTCCCCCACCGCCGCTGAGGGGGGTTAGCCGAGCCGATACTCGGCCAAAACCTCATAGGACGCGCCGCTCGTGCCGAGATGCGAGCGGTAGAGCCTGAGGGCGGTGGCCGGCTCCGGCCCGGCCTTGAGCGTGATCTGGCGCGCGATGTAGCCTTGCAAACGCGCCAGATCCTCGCCCTGCCAGCCCCGGCGCGAGAACCGCGCTAAGGTGATGTGGGGCACAAACCGCCTGCGCGCCAGCTCGATGCCGCTCGCGCGCACGGCGCTCGATACTTGCCGGCGGAGCAGCGCGAGGGCGGGATCGGCCACGACCAGCGCATGCAGGCTGCGCGGCGCCTGTCCCTCACCAAATACACCAAGCCCATCGAGCGCGACAGGGACCGCCGGTGCCGCGATGTCCTGGAGCGCCAGATGCAGGTCTTCGAGCGCGTCCCAGGGCTGGTTGCCGAGAAAGGCCAGCGTCAGGTGGAGATCTTCGGCCTCGACCAGGCGTCCGAGCGCCAGCCCCGCCTGTGCCGACAGTGCCGCAGCCGAGATGCTGGGGGGCGGCGCAAGGCCGATAAAGCTACGGATCATGGTGGATAGAGCGCCGGTATCGGCAATTGAGCCCGCATTGCCGCCTACCTAACACGCCAAGGGGCGTGCCGTCGAAGGACAAAACAGGTTAATCGGTCTCGATGGCGCGGATCGGCACCGGTTTCGCTTGAAACCCAATCGGCGCTTTCCGATATTGGATGGGCAAGCGGGCTGGCTTAGTCAGGTTCCGCCCGAACCGATATGATGGCAACAACAGTGTCACGGGGTATAGCGATGGCAACACCTAACTACACGCGCAGCCAAGGCCTCGGCCGCGCAACAGCCGCGGAGATCGATGCCGGCCTCCGCGCGTATATGAACAAAGTCTACGCCCTGATGGGCGGCGCCATGATCATCACCGCGCTGGTGGCTTATGTCGTCGGCATGGACTTCAAGGCCCTTACCAACGGCCAGCCGACGGCGCTGATCCCCGAGAGCGCGCTGGTGGCGATGTTCTCGTCGCCGATCCGCTGGGTGATCATGTTCGCGCCGCTGGCGGTGGTGTTCTTCTTCTCGTTCCGCATCCACAAGATGTCGGCCGAGACCGCGCAGATGGTGTTCTGGGGCTTTGCCGCCCTGATGGGGCTGTCGATCGCCTGGATCTTTGCCGTCTTCACCGGCATCTCCATTGCGCAGACCTTCCTGGCCACCGCGGCGGGCTTTGGCGCCATGTCGCTCTATGGCTACACCACCCAGAAAGATCTCTCGGGCTGGGGCCGCTTCTTGTTCATGGGCGTGATCGGCCTGATCGTCGCCTCGCTCCTGAACATCTTCTTCTTCGAGTCGAGCGCGCTCAGCTTTGCGATCTCGCTGCTCGGTGTGCTGATCTTCGCGGGGCTGACCGCCTACGACACGCAGAACATCAAGAACACCTATCTCGAGCTGCGCGGCACGCCCGAGGGTGAGGCGGTTCTGGAGAAGGGCGCTGTGATGGGCGCGCTTAGCCTCTACCTGAACTTCCTGAACATGTTCATGTTCTTGCTGCAGTTCATGGGGATGTCGGAGGAGTAAGCCTCCTCCCACCGTGATGACCGTATGCGCCGGCGGGGTATCTCCGCCGGCGTTTGCATTTCAGCGTAAAGCGCGCGCACGAACCACGGGAGTGAGCGATGCGAATCTTCCACGATCCAGGCCACAGCGCCCACGAGTCGCTCTCCGAGATGCACATGGGCCGCTTGGTGCGCTGCTTCGAGTGCCCCGAGCGCATGGACTATATCCTGAGCGCGCTCAGCCAGGGCGGGTTTGCGGCCCCCGAGGCGCCCGCGCCCGTGCCGCGTGCTTTGCTAGAGCGCGTCCACGACAGCGCCTATCTGGCGTTTCTGGAGAGCGCCCACGCCCGCTGGCGCGCGGCCTATGATACGCCCGAGGCGATCTCC
This sequence comes from Pseudomonadota bacterium, assembly GCA_038750185.1. Lineage (GTDB taxonomy): Bacteria > Pseudomonadota > Alphaproteobacteria > Rhodobacterales > Rhodobacteraceae > Thermohalobaculum. The sequence continues at coordinate 7,305 of JBCDHK010000006.1, read as the reverse complement.
TTTACCTATCCGCTGCCGGGGTTGCGCCGCAGCAAAGCGCCCGAGGAAATCGCGGGCGCGCTCGGCCACTACAACTTCTCGGTCGACACCTGCATCACCGCGGGCACCTGGGGGGCAGCGCTCGGCTCTGCTGGATGCGCCCACACTGCCGCGGCTGCCGTGGCGGGCGGTGAGACCTCGGCCTTTGCCCTGGCCCGCCCACCAGGACACCACGCCCACGCCGATCTCTACGGCGGCTACTGTTTTCTCAACAACGCCGGCATCGCCGTCGAGACGCTGATCGAGGGGGGCGCGGCCCGCGTTGCCCTGCTCGACATCGACTACCACCACGGCAACGGCGGCCAGGCGATCTTCTATGCCCGCAACGACGTGCTGTTTCTCTCGCTTCACGCTGATCCAAATCAGGAATTCCCGTATTTTCTCGGCCACGCCGAGGAAACCGGCACAGGCCGCGGCGAAGGCTTCACCCAGAATTACCCGATGCGCTGGGGCACCGATTACGCAGGCTGGGGTGAGGCCCTGGACGCCGCCTGCCAGCGCATCACCGCGTACGCCCCCGACGCACTGGTCGTCTCGCTTGGCGTCGATACCTTCGAGGCCGATCCGATCTCGCAGTTTCGCCTCAAGACCACCGATTTCCCCAAAGCGGGCGCGCGCATCGCCAAGCTGGGTTTGCCGACCATCTTCATCATGGAAGGCGGATACGCCATCGAGGCGCTCGGGATTAATGTCGCGGGAGTGCTTGGCGGCTATCTTGGTAAATGAGATCGCGCATTGCGGGTTTTGCTGCGCTGCAATACGATCATACTGCCGTCAGCAAGGAACGCCCCATGCTCAAGGGACTGACCGACCATCCCCAGCGCTATGCGCTGACCAACGAACTCCACGCCCGCCCGTTTCAGCCGCTGCGCGCGCCGGGGCGGGTGCTCTATATCGCCTTCAAGCTATCCGACGACCCGGCCGCGCGCGACCCGGAGGCGATCCGCGCCCATCTCCTGGCCTTTATCGACCGCCACGGCGCGCCCCATCCCGCCCCCGATGCCGATCACTATCTGCACGATTTCGGCGGCTTTCGCCTGAAGTGGGAGCGCCACACCGAGTTCATCTCCTACAGCCTCTACGATGAGGGCGCCGCCGAGGGGCTGTTTGTCAACGGGCTGAGCCAGCAGTTGCCCACCGACTGGCTCGAACGCGCCCCTGGTGCGGTCATCGCCGCCGCCAAGATCGAAGTGCTGGCCACCACCTCGATGGAGGAGGCCGGGCAGATCATCGAGGGCCGCTTGTCGCGCGCCTTCAATCCCGAGAGCCTGGTGGTGGCGCGCGTCCTCGATGGCCAGTCCCACGCGCTGGCCGATTTTCGCATCGATGGTGAGGGCTTCTCCCGCTTTGCCATGGTGGTGCAAAATGACGCCGGGGCGCGCCGGATCGGGCGTCTTGTCCAGCGCCTCCTGGAGATCGAGACCTACCGCACCATCGCCATGCTCGCCCTGCCGGTGGCGCGCGAGGCCAATGCCACGCTCAACCGCATCGAGCGCGAGATGACGCGCCTGGCCGATCTGGTCGCAGCCGACGAGAGCGGCGAGCAAGAGGGCACGATCCTGACCGAACTAACCGCGCTTTCCGCCGAGCTGGAGGCGCTGGCCGCAACCACGGCGTTTCGCTTCGGGGCGGCGGAGGCCTATGAGGCGCTGGTCAATCAGCGCATTCGCTCGATCAGCGAGGAGCGGTATATCGGGCGCCAGTTGTTTGCTGAGTTCATGACGCGGCGTTTCGAGCCGGCGATGCGCACCTGTTCGGCAGCCGAGCGCCGCCTTGGCGGGCTAGCGCTTCGGGCCAGCCGCATCGCCGAGTTGGTGCGCACGCGCGTCGATGTGGCGGTGGAATCGCAAAACCAAAAGCTGCTGGCCTCGATGGATCGGCGGGCGGCGTTGCAGCTCCGCTTGCAAAAGACGGTCGAGGGGTTGTCGGTGGTGGCGATCAGCTATTATGCCGTCAGCCTCGGCAGCTATGTGATCGCGCCGATCGCGGAGTGGGTCGATGTCAGCAAGGAGTTGCTCACTGCGCTGATCGCACTGCCGGTGATGGGGCTGGTCTATTGGCTGGTCAGTCGGGTGCGCCGGCGTCTTGGCGGGGTGTGAGGGCGGCGCTTACCGCCCTAGAAAACCAGTCGCGACAAGGCGTCCGCCCAGAGCCCGCCTGCGAGAAACAGCCCCCCGAGGCGCGTCTCGCGAAACAGCATCAGACAGCGCGCCGAATCGTCCATATCCAGGCGCTGGATCTGCGAGGCCATGTGCCCGGCAAGCCCGGCCACGCCCGCAAGCGCCAGCAGACCGCCTCCAGCGAGCAACACCGCACCCGCGCCGAGCCCGGCCACGCCGGCGGTAAACACCCAAAGCCACCCCACCGTGTCCTCGCCGAATAGGCGCGCGGTCGAGCGTACCCCGATCAGGGCGTCGTCCTCGCGGTCCTGATGGGCGTAGATGGTGTCGTAGTGCAGCGTCCACGCGATACCGGCGGCATAGAGCAGCAGTGCGGCCACCCCCGGCGTCTGACCATGGGCGGCATAGAGCAACAGCACTCCCCAGTTGAAAGCCAGGCCCAAAAACACCTGCGGCCACCAGGTAAAGCGCTTGGCAAAGGGATAGACCGCCACCAGCGCCAGAGAGGCCACGCCGAGCGCAATCGCTTGCAGGTTAAAGCTGATCAGGATCAAAAACGCCGCCAGCGACTGCGCCACCGCCCAGCCCAGCGCCGCGCGCGCGCTCACTTGCCCCGAGGGCAACGGGCGCGAGCGGGTGCGGTGGACCTGGGCATCCAGATCGCGGTCGACCAGATCGTTCCAGGTACACCCGGCCCCGCGCATTAGAAAGGCGCCAAGCGCGCATCCGGGCACCAGCCACAGCGCGATCCAGTCGAGCCCGCCCCCGGCCAGCGCCGCCAGCGCGATCCCCCACCAGCACGGCAACAGCAATAGCCAGGTGCCGATGGGCCGGTCGGCGCGGCTCAGCCGCAAAAACGGGCGCCAGGCTGGCGGCGCCAGTCCGTCGACCCAGTTCGCCTCGGTGGCATCCAGCACCCTTCCATCGAGGGGGGCGGGGGGTGTATCGCTCGTCTGTTCCATGGGAGAGGATATGGCACACCCGCCCGCGAAGATCAGGCTCCATGTACGCGATCCGCTCGGCCTTGATGCCGAGGTGGCGTTGGCGCGCGATCAGGCCCACTACCTCGCGACCGTGATGCGGCGCGAAGCGGGCGAGAGCGTGCGCCTTTTCAACGGGCGTGACGGTGAGTGGCTGGCTGAGATCGTCGAGGCCGGGCGCAAGGGCGTGCGGGTGCGTTGTGTCGAGGTGCTCGCTACACAGACCGAGCCGCCCGATCTCTGGCTGCTGTTTGCCCCGATCAAGAAGGCCCGCACCGACTTCATCGCCGAGAAGGCCTGCGAGATGGGCTGTAGGCGGCTGATCCCGGTCTTCACGCGCTTTACCAACGCCGAGCGCGTCAACCGCGCGCGCTTGGAGGCCCATGCCATTGAGGCAGCCGAGCAGTGCGGCTTGCTGAGCGTGCCCGAGGTCGAGGAGCCTGTGTCCCTGGAGCGCCTGCTCGCCGACTGGCCGTCTGAGCGGCGCTTGCTGTTTTGCGATGAGAGCGGGGCGGGCGTGCCGGCGGTGTCGGCACTCACCACAGCAGGCGCCGGGCCTTGGGCCGTCCTGATCGGCCCCGAGGGCGGTTTCGCCCCGGAGGAGCGCACCCGCTTAAGCGCCCTCAATGCGGCAGTCGCGGTCTCGCTCGGCCCGCGCATCCTGCGCGCCGACACGGCTGCCGTTGCCGCCTTGACGCTATTCCAAGCCACGCTCGGGGACTGGCGATGAGTTTTCTGCGCCCCCAAGCCCTCGCCCTCCTGCTACGCTATGCCGAAGCTGCCTTGACCGGCTTGGGCGCCCTCTGGCTCGCACTCCTGGCCTTTGACTGGCTCACACGCGCGCCGCTGGTCGGGGTGGCGCTTGGCCTGCTCTCGGTCGGGGGCGCGTTCTGGTCCTTAACTGCACTCCGGCGTGCGGCCATGGCCGGCGCCACCTCAGCCGCGGCCGAGCACGCAGGCCCGGGCGTGGTCGAGATCGCCGAGGCGCGCATCGGCTATTTCGGCCCCGACGGCGGCGGCTGGGTCGCGCTCGACGATCTGGTGGCCGTTGCCGCCTTAGCGGACGGGCAGGGCGGCTTGGTCTCGTGGGAGTTTCTCACCGGCGAGGGCGACCGGCTCTCGATCCCAGGGGGCGCGCGCAATGCCATGGCGTTGCCCGACACGCTGGCCGCCCTACCAGGCTTTGACACCGGCGCCGCCGCCCGTGCGCTCACCGGCGAGCGGGTCGGGCTGCGCGTACTTTGGAGGCGCTCGGGGCGGGGGCCGGTGCTGCTCGGTTAACGCAGCGCCCGCCGCCGCCACAGCCCTTGCGAGATCGCAAGCCCCAGCAGGATCAGCACCAGCGCCCCGCCAAGGCGCGGCGAGGGCTCTTCACTGAGCGCCAACCAGCCAAAGAACACTGCCCAAAGCGGCACCTGGTAGTTGACCAGCGCCAAAAACCCCGGCCCCGCCGACGCGATCACGGCAAGCAGCATGAGCTGGGCCAAAGCCGTCGGCACTAGGCCGAGATAGACGATTGCCGCGAGCGGCTCGGGCGCCAGCGCCGCAGCTGTGGGCGGCGCAAGCCAAAACAGTGGCACCGCCAGTACCGCCGCCAGCCCCATCGCCGCCGTGGCAAAGGCCAGAATGCCGAAGGAGGGCGCGCGCTTGGAGATGATCGAGCCCGAGGCATAGCCAAGCGCCGTCACCAGAAACGCGCCCTGCGCCAAGAGAGCGAGCACCGGTCCCTGGCCGAGCCCGCTCAGCGCCTCGGGGCCGATCAGCACCAGCACCCCGGCAAACCCGAGCCCAAAGCCGAGCGCCTTTTGCGAGGTCAGCGCCTCACCCGGCACAAAGTAGTGCGCCAGCGCCAGCACAAACAGCGGCACCGTGCTCATGAACACTCCCGCCAGCGCGCTGTCGAGATGGGACTGCCCCCAGGACAGCGCCGAAAACGGCACCACGTTGGCACAGACCGCCATGGCGAGCGCGAACGCCCAGAACCGGCGCTCGTCCGGGGTGGCGAGACCGGGCAGGCGTTCGCCGCGCCAGAGGGTCAATGCGGCCAGCGCCAGCGCGCCGACCCAGAGCCGGATCACCACCAGCGTGAGCGGTGCCGCCCCGCCAAGCGCCACCTTGGTTGCCATGAACGAGGCGCCCCAGATGAGGCCGAGGCCGGCGAGCAGGCCCCAATCCCGGGCGGTGGCGGTCATCCGGCGTTCCTCTCGCTCTCCATGGGCTCCCCTAGAGTAAGGGGGGGCGGTGTTCGCCCGTCACGACCACGGGACTGCAAGTCGAAGCACTGCGACCCGTGGGCGCAGGGATCGTGCCGTCCGAGCTACACCATGCAGGTCCTAGGTGATATTTGGTCGATAGTTGTACAACCGGGCGGCGAACTGGTCCGCTTTTGAACATGAATGCCGCGTTAATCCATGGATGCGACGTAAACTTTCCCTTTGCTGTTTCTAACCCATGTGCTATTGAATCGCCCCAGGGCGGGGAGCCCTGTGTGAAATTTGTCAACGGGGCGCTGGCCTCAAAGACGTAAATGAGGGTGGCAATGAAGACACTTCTTTTTAGTGCTGCTGCAGTAGCTCTGAGCTTTGGCTACGCATCGGCAGTGACAGGCACTCTGGACGAGACCGATACCGGTTCGTTTGGTCCGTCTCCGACCGAGCTTAGCAGCGCAACCATCGCGATTGATGGTTATGGTGGATCGGGAACGTTGACGCACGTTGAGATTGAGGTTGTCGGTTCAATCGTGAATTCGACCATTGATCTCACAAACAACGGCGCGGGCCCCGAGCTTTTCGAGGCATCGACCAACATCACCTTCCTCATTGGTGGAGACGTCACTTTCGCGCCCAGCACCTTCCAGGCAAGCGGCGGTACTGGCATTCAGTCGCTCAACGCTGGTGAGAGCGGTTCGTTCAACGTGTCGGGCAGCAACTCGCTTACTGAGGTATTTTCCTCTGGTTTGGCCCTGTTCTTGAGCCCGTTCGACATTGAGTCGTCAACGCTGACTGGTCTGTCACTGGTTGGTGGTGGTGGCAACTTGGCCAACTCCCAGACGACCAATGCTCAGGTTGATGTAACGGTCAGATACTTCATTGCTGATACGCCGCCGCCGCCCCCCATTCCTCTCCCGGCTGGTCTGCCGTTGCTGCTCACAGCCCTGGGTGGTTTGACCTTCATTGGATGGCGCGGGCGCAAAGCTTGATCGGTTAACCGGCCCAATACACGGGTCGAGATCACTGCGACGTAAGGGGCCATCTGCGGATGGCTCCTTTTCTTTGCGGCAAGAAATCGCAACAGCGCTCCCTTCCACAGGTTGAAACGGCGGACTGTCCGGGCTATCCCCTCCTTGGGCGTGTCGCCGGACTAGGGCGAGCGGTGGCGGGCTCAGGATACTCGCCCCGACGATGGAGCGCGTCGATGACGTTCCCCTCTTCCGTGCAGGCCGCGCCTGCTGCGGCCATCGCTGCCGCTAAACCCACCACCAAACCGGCCAATCCCTCGTTCTCCTCCGGGCCCTGCCCCAAGCGCCCTGGCTGGACGCCAGAAGCCGTCGCCAAGCGCGCCTGGCTTGGCCGCTCCCACCGCGCATCGGGCCCCAAGGCACAGCTCAAGGAGGCGGTCGAGCGCACCAAGGCGCTGCTCGGCGTGCCCGCGGACTACCGCCTCGGCATCGTGCCCGCCTCCGACACCGGCGCCTACGAGATGGCGATGTGGACCATGATGGGCGCGCGCGGCGTCGACATGCTGGCGTGGGAAAGCTTTGGCAAAGGCTGGGTGACGGACGCGCTCAAGCAACTCAAGCTCGACGATTGCCGCGTGTTGGGGGCCCCCTACGGCCAGATCGCCGATCTTAACGCCGTGCGCGCGGACGCCGATATCGGCTTCACCTGGAACGGCACCACCTCGGGCGTGCGCGTGCCCGATGCCGAGTGGATCGCCGCCGACCGGACCGGGCTCACCTTTTGCGATGCGACCTCGGCCGCCTTTGCGCAGCCCCTCGACTGGTCCAAGCTCGACGTCACCACCTTCTCCTGGCAGAAGGCCATGGGGGGCGAGGGCGCGCACGGCGTGCTGATCCTCTCGCCGCGCGCCGTCGAGCGCCTGGAGCGCTACACCCCCGAGCGCCCGCTGCCGAAAATCTTTCGCCTCACCAAAGCCGGCGCGCTGAT
>JBCDHK010000005.1:0-30150 GCA_038750185.1 Pseudomonadota bacterium | reverse complement strand
GTCGACACCCCGGTCAAGCGGGTGTGCTACATCGCCCAACTGGTCGTTGCCGGTGAAGCCGAGCCCGAGGCAGCCGCCGAACAGCTCGCGCGGGGCATTGCGCAGTTGCAGGACGCGCTGCGCGGCCACGTCTCGGCCTTCCACCTGGACGAGGCACTGGACTCGCTCCAGCACCGCAACTTCTACGGTGTCATGCGGGCGCTGCGCCGTCTGCTGCCGACCGAGGCCGAACTGCTCGCCCGCGCCAACGCCCAGACCGGTACCTGATCGAGAGCGGCAGAAGGCAACGCCAGGGCAGGTATGAGGGGCAGAAGGCAACACCGGGCCGGGCAGCAGACAGGACAGCAAATGGCGTAGGCCAACAGCCAGAGGAGACAGCCCATGTTCGGCCCCATCGTGCCGCTCGGCGGCGTCGGCGGTCTCGCCTTCATCGACCGCACCTTCGAGCGCCAGTTCGAACTGTTCAACAAAAGCCCACAGCTTGAGCGCGATGTCAGCTATTTCCTGGAGAACGCCGCCTCGTTCGACAGCGCCGAAGCGCTGGTCCAGGATACCAGAGCGCTGCGCGTCGTGCTGGGCTCGGTCGGGCTCGAAGACGAACTGCCCAAGCGCGCGTTCATCCGCAAGGTGCTCGAAGAAGGCACGCTGGACCCGGACGCCTTTGCGCTCAAGCTGGCCGATCCGTCCTGGCGCAAGCTGGCTGAGCGCGTCGGCTTTGGTAATGGCTTCAACGGCTTCTCCCTGGAGAACGCCCGCACGCAGATCGCCGCCGACTACCGCACGCGCCAGTTCGAACGCGCGCTCGGCGATGTCGATGTGGACCTTCGGCTCGCCCTCAACTTTCGCCGTGAGGTCGCCGAGATCTCCAGGGATCCCGCCGTCGAAAACGCGGGCTGGTTTCGCATCACTGGCTCCAGGCCGCTGCGCGCGGTGGTCGATCTGGCCTTTGGGCTGCCCGAGCAGTTCGGCGCGCTCGACCTCGATCTGCAACGCACCCGCCTCGAAGACGTCGCCAGCGCGCGCTACGGCGGCAAAAGCCCGGCGATCTTCACCGATCCGGAGGTGGTCGAGGACGTGATCCGCCGCTTCCTGGTGCGCTCGCAAGCCCAAGCCGGGCCGAGCGCGGACACACCTGGCTTTACGGCACTCACCATTTTGCAAGCCAGCAACGGCCTTGGCGGCTTGGCCCAGGGCAACCTGTTCGCCTCGAACTTCGGCCTGCGCTGAGCCGCGTGAGAGGGCAGGGGGGGCAGCCGGACGGAGCGACGCTCAGGCCCCCACGCCGCCCTTTTGATGCCAAGCCCAGGCGTCGGCGATCATGGTCGCGAGGTCCGAGCGTTCCGGGCGCCAGCCCAGCTCCGCCTCCGCCAGCGTCGAGCCCGAGACCAAACGGTCCGGATCGCCGGGGCGGCGTGCGCTCTCAACAGCCGGCACAGACAAGCCGGTCACGCGTCCCGCAGTCTCGATCACAGCGCGCACCGAATGGCCCGAGCCCGAGCCCAGATTGAGCGCTACGCTCTCGCCCCCAGCCAAGAGCCGCTCCAAGCCCAGCACATGGGCTGAGGCCAGATCGGCGACGTGGATATAGTCGCGAATGCATGTACCATCAGGGGTCGGGTAATCGGTGCCAAAGATCGCGATACTCTCACGCCGCCCGGAGATCGCATCCAGGGTGAGCGGAATGAGATGGGTCTCGGGACGGTGATCCTCGCCGATCTCGCGCTCGGGGTCGGCGCCCGCAGCATTGAAGTAGCGAAAGATCACGTGGGAGAGCCCGTGGGCCGCGCCCAGATCGCCCAGCAGGTGCTCGACCGCGAGCTTGGTACGCCCGTACGGGTTGATCGGCACCTGGGGGTCGCTCTCGACCAGCACCTCGCCTTGCGCCTCGCCATAGGTGGCGCAGGTCGAGGAGAACACGAAACGCGACACGCCATGGCGCACCGCCGCCTCGGCCAGATTGAGTGAGCCGGTGACGTTATTGCGCCAGTAATGCGCGGGCTCCTTGACCGATTCGCCCACATTGGAGAGCGCGGCGAAGTGCATGACCGCGTCAGGCCGGTGAGCGGTAAAGGCGGCATCGAGCGCCGGCACGTCCAGCAGATCGCCCTCCACCAGCGGCCCATAGCGCACCAGCGCCCGCCAGCCGGTGGAGAGGTTGTCGAAACAAACCGGGGTGTGCCCAGCCTGGGCCAGCGCCTTGCAGGCATGCGCGCCGACATAGCCCGCGCCCCCCGTCACCAACACCACCGCCATCGCGCTTACTCGGCAGCGAGGCGGCGCGTCTCGACGATGTTGCCGAGATAGCGCCCGAAGTCTTCCGAGAGGTCAGGGCGCTTGAGGGCAAAGGCGACCGTCGCCTCCAGAAAGCCCGCCTTGGAGCCGCAGTCGTAACGCTGGCCCTCGAAGCGAAAGCCGTGCACCGTCTCGCCGCTGGCGGCTTGTTGGTGGATGGCGTCGGTGAGCTGGATCTCGCCGCCCGAGCCGGTCTTCATCCGGCGCAGCGCATCGAGCACCTTGGGGGTCAGGATATAGCGCCCGATCACTGCAGTGTGGGAGGGTGCGGCCTCGGCGTTGGGCTTTTCCACCAGGCCGTCGACGCGCACCAGTTTGCCGCGGTCCTCGGCGATCTTCAGCGCGCCGTAGGACGAGATCTTGTCGGGGGCCACATCCATGGCCGCGACCATGCAGCCCTTCGAGCCGGCCTCGGCATAGGCCTCGACCATCTGCTTGAGGCAGGGCGTCTCGGAGGCGATCACGTCGTCGGGCAGGATGACGGCAAAGGGGCCATCACCGACAAGGCGGCGCGCGCACCAGATGGCGTGGCCGAGGCCGAGTGCCTCCTGCTGGCGCACATAGGCGATCTCGCCAGAGGGCATGGTGGCTTTCTCGACCTCAGAGAGCAGGTCGGTCTTGTCCTTGTTGCGCAGCTCCTGTTCGAGCATGGGGGCGCTGTCGAAATAGTCCTCCAGCGCGCTCTTGCCGCGTGAGGTGACGAAGATGCATTCGCGAATACCGGCGGCGCGGGCTTCGTCGATGGCGTATTGGATCAGCGGCCGGTCGACCAGCGGCAGCATCTCCTTGGGGATCGACTTGGTGGCCGGTAGAAAGCGCGTGCCGAGCCCGGCCACGGGGAAGACGGCCGTCCTGATCGTCGGTTGCATGGGAGTTGTCCTCCATTCGTTATCATTGCCCACCCAGACAGTGCCTGACTTTAGGGGCAGAAATCCGCCGAGTCTGTGAATATTTCGCCTAAAACGGGCAGCCCCGTGCGCTCCGTCGTGGGCTCCGTCGCCTCAGGCAAGCCCGCGCGCGGCAAGGGCAGCCTCGACTAAGGGAACGTCTTCGGGGTTGTTGAGTTCCCAGAATTCGGTGCCGCGGGCCTCGACCTCGACGCAGGCCAGCGGCAGAGCGTTTTCGAGAAAGCGCAGTTGCTCCAGACCCTCGTGGCGCTCTAGCGGCCCCATGGGCCAGCTGCGATAGGCGGCGAGCGCGGCAGGCGTGTAGGCATAGACGCCGACGTGGTGGTAGACCGTTGCCGCCTCGCCGAAGGGGATGATTTCCTTGGAGAAGTAGAGCGCGCGTTTGTGGCGGTCGAAGACGGCGGTGGTGGCGCCAACGCGCCCGGCGCGGCGGTCGGCGCGAAAGCGGGCCAGGGCCTCGGCGTCGCAGCGCAGCACCGGCGTGGCGACGGCGCTCTCAGGATCGGCGCGCAGGGCCGCGATCAGCGCGTCGACAAACCAAGGCGGAGTGAGCGGCGCGTCGCCTTGCAGATTGACCACGATATCGGGGGTTGCCCCGAGGCGGTCGAGCGCATCGGCACAGCGTTCGGTGCCGTTGGCGCAGGCGGGGTCGGTCATCACGGTCTCGGCGCCGAAGGTGGCGGCGGTGTCCTCGATGCGGGGGTCGTCGGTGGCGATGACCACGCGTGGGCCGCCCGAGACTGCCTGGGCCGCCCGCCAGGTGCGCTCGATCAGGGGAGCGGCCTCGCCAGTGGCCCCGCGCAGCGCCACCAGCGGCTTGCCGGGATAGCGCGAAGAGGCATAGCGCGCCGGGATCACGATCACGACCGACATGGGGCTCAGCCCTGCTGCAACGTCACCCCGGGGGCGTAGGCGATGAAGTGGCCGTTCTCAAAGCCGGGTTTGGCGTAGGCGAAGGGCGCGTGATCCTCGAAACGCACCATCTGGCCGCCGGCTGCGCGCAACACGGCGTCGCCCGCGGCGGTGTCCCACTCCATGGTGCGCCCGAGCCGGGGGTAGAGGTGGGCTTCCCCGGCAGCCACCAGGCAGAACTTGAGCGAGGAGCCCGCGCTCAAGAAATCGCCCACCGGGTAGCGTGCGATATAGGCATCGGTGGCGGCGTCGCGGTGGGATTTGGAGGCGACGACGCTGAGGTGTTCGCCAGGCGTGGCCACGGTGATGGCGCGCTCGCTGCCTGCCACTGGGGCGCCGTCCTCGATGGTTTGCTCGATGGCGCCGCCCGCGTGGGTGGCAAAGAGCCGCCCCTTGGCGGGGGCATAGACCACGCCTGCCACCGGCACGCCGTTCTCGATCAGCGCGATGTTGACGGTGAACTCGCCGCGGCGTTGGACGAACTCCTTGGTGCCGTCCAGCGGATCGACCAGGAAGAAGCGCGTCAGGCCCTGTTGGGTGTGGCTCTCGGCCTGCTCTTCGGTCACCGCTGGGATGTCGGGGAAGGCGGCGGCGAGCCCCGCACCGATCAGCCGGTCGGCGGCGAGATCGGCGGCGGTGACGGGGCTGTCGTCGGCCTTGGCCTCGGTCTCCAGCGCGCCGGAGCGGTAGATCTCCATGATCGCGGCACCCCCGGCCAGGGCCAAGCGGCGGATCTCGGCTTCGATGGCCGTGCGTTGGTCGTGGTCCATGGTGTCCTCCTCACTCCCCCGAACCGCATAGCGCTTCGCGGCGTCCGATTGCAACGGCTGGGAGGGGGGTGTAGCACTCTGCCAGCCAGTCCACCCATCGGAGGGAATGCCATGCCCGTCCTGCTATCGCGTGCGGATGCGGATTTCGAGGATCGTTTTGCGCACCTGCTCTCGCCAGAGCGCGCAGCGTCGGAGGATGTCGGTGTGGCGGTGGCCGAGATCGTGCAGGCGGTGCGCGAGGACGGCATTGAGGCGGTGGCACGCCTCACCCGGCAATTCGACCGCTGGGATGCGGCGCCTGAGACACTGGCCCTCACCCCAGCCGAGATCGAGGCCGAGGTGGCCAAAGTCGCCCCCGAACAGCGCCGCGCGCTCGAACTCGCCGCCGAGCGCATCCGCGCCTACCACACCCGCCAATTACCCGAGGACGCCGAGTGGCTTGACACCAGCGGCGCCACGCTCGGCTGGCGCTGGGGCGCAGTGGAGGCGGCGGGGCTTTATGTGCCGGGGGGGCTGGCGTCCTACCCGTCCTCGGTGTTGATGAACGCCATCCCGGCGCGTGTCGCCGGGGTCGAGCGCTTGGCGATCTGCGTGCCGACGCCGGGCGGCGAGGTCAATCCGCTGGTGCTGCTCGCCGCACAATTGGCGGGTGTCGACGAGATCTGGCGTGTGGGCGGCGCCCAGGCCATCGCAGCGCTCGCCTACGGCGCCGATCCGATCCGTGCGGTCGACAAGATCACTGGCCCCGGTAATTCTTACGTGGCCGAGGCCAAACGGCAGGTGTTCGGGCGCGTCGGCATCGACACTATCGCCGGGCCGTCCGAAGTGCTGGTCATCGCCGACGCCGACAACGATCCCGACTGGCTCGCCCTCGATCTGCTCGCCCAGGCCGAGCACGACGAGAGCGCCCAGTCGATCTTGATCACCGACGATCGCGGCATGGCCGAAGAGGTGGGCCGTGCTGTCGAGCGGCGGTTGCAGAGCCTGCCGCGCACGGCCATTGCCGGGGCCTCCTGGGCCGCCCATGGCGCGCTGATCGTGGTCGAGGATCTGGACGAGGCCGCAGCGCTCGCCAATCGCATCGCGCCCGAACACCTCGAACTCTGCGTGGCCGAGCCCGAGGCGCTGTTCAAAAAGATCCGCCACGCTGGCGCCGTGTTCCTCGGCCGCCACACGCCCGAGGCGGTCGGCGATTACGTCGGCGGGCCCAACCACGTGCTGCCCACCTCCGGGGCGGCGCGCTTTGCCTCCGGGCTCTCGGTGCTCGATTTCATGAAGCGCACCACCACCGCGCGCCTCTCGCCAGAAGCGCTCGCCGCCATCGGCCCCGCCGCCGAGACCCTGTCCGAGGCCGAAGGGTTGCAAGCCCACGGCCTCTCCGTCGCCGCCCGGCTGGCGCGCGCATGACCCGCTTTGCCGATACCGACCGCCTCGACCGCGTCACGCTGCACGAGGAAAACCCGCCCTCGCGCTCGCCCGAAGCGCAGCAGGATCTCGACGTCGCGCTCTACGATCTGGGCGAGACCAACCGTTTTCGCCTCACCGCCGAGGATGCCCCACAAGGCCCCTATGCACTGGCGCTCGGCATGACCGGGCGGCTGCTCATGCTGCGCATCGAAAGCGCCAGTGGCGAGACCATCCAGGAGATGCATCTCTCGCTCTCGACGCTGCGCCCCTGCCTCAAGGACTACGCCGCGATCTGCGAATCCTATGTCGGCGCCGTCAGCGCCACCACCCGTGCCCAGATCGAGACCATCGACATGGCCCGTCGCGCCATCCACGACGAGGGCTCGACGTTGCTCATGGAGCGCCTAGAAGACCGCATCGCCACCGACTTCGACACCGCGCGGCGGCTCTTCACTGTCGTCGCGGCGCTGCAAGTGCGCGGGTGAGGGCGGGTGGCGCTGCCGGGCTCGATCCTGTTTCTGTGTGACCGCAACACGCTGCGCTCGGCTTTAGCGGCGGGCATGATGCGCCGGATGTTCGCGGGCACCTGCGAGGTGCGCTCGGCGGGCGTGCAGGCGGGTGCTTGGGTCGACGGCTTTGCCGTGGCCGTGGCCGAGGAAATCGGTGTCGACCTCGAAGACCACATTCCCGAGAGCCTCGATCAGCTAGCCGAGCGCGGCGAGGACATCGCACGCTTTGAGCGCGTTGTGGCGCTCTCGCCTGCCGCCCAGCACTGCGCGCTCCAGGCCGGCGCTCTGGTCGAGTACTGGCCGACCCTCGATCCCTCCGATCTTGGTGCGGGGCGCGAGGCGCGCCTTGGTGCCTACCGCCAGACCCGCGACGCATTGCTCGCGCGCATCCGCGACGAATTCGCCGGTCCTGCGCTCCTTTGATCTGCGCTGTGCCGAAAACGACACCGGCGTCGCTATTGAGATTGCCCCTGAGGGTGGCCCCAGGCAGCCTGTTTCCACGCAGCAGAATAGCGAGGCCCCGATGACACTCACCGCCACCCCCCTTACTCCCGCCATCGGTGCCGAACTGAGCGGGATCGATTTTGCCAAACCGATCAGCGCCGCCGTGGGCGATGCGCTCTATGAGGCGTTGATTGCGCATAAGGTGGTCTTCATGCGCGGCCAGGATGTCGCCCCCGCCGCCCATATGGCGCTGGCCGAGGCGCTGGGTAAGGTCGATGCGCCCCACCCGGTCTATCCGGCGGTGGAGGGGTTTCCCTCCATGGTTTGCCTCGACACCTCCGACAACAACCCGCCCGATACCGATGTCTGGCACGCCGATCTGACCTTCCGCGCCCAGCCGCCCTTCGCCTCGATCCTGCGCGCGGTGCATCTGCCGCCCTCGGGGGGCGACACGATCTGGGCCGATATGTACGCCGCCGTCGAGCGCATGGACCCGCATCTGCGCGCCGAGTGCGAGGGCCTGCGCGCTGTCCACGACATGGGCAACTTCCGCAACGCCTTTACCGAGGGCGCGGACGGCTCGGCGGAGAAACTCTCCCAGGCCATGGCGAAGCTCGGCTGTGCGGTGCGCCCGATCATCGATATCAGTCCAGTAACCGGCAAACCTTTCCTGAACGTTAACGAGGGTTTCACGACCTATGTCTGCGGGCTCTCGCGCCGTGCCTCGGACCGGTTGCTCCAACGCCTCTTCGCCCTGGTCGAACACCCCGAAATCCAGGTGCGCTTTCGCTGGAGCCCCGGCGCCATCGCCATCTGGGACAACCGCGTCACCCAGCACTATGCCGTGGCCGATTACATGCCCGAGCGGCGCATCATGCACCGCGTCACCGTGATCGAAGACACCCGCGCCAGTGCTCAAACGCCCCCCGACACCCTGGCCGAAGCCGCTGCGTAAGCCTTTGCGCCGTGCGCAGTTGAATTCCTTGGCAATCGAGGGCACCTTCCGCGCCAATCTGGCCAAACTAGCCAACTTGGTACTTAAACGGAGCCCCGATGCCTAAGGAAGAGACCCTGGAGTTTCCCGGGACCGTGGTCGAACTCTTGCCCAACGCCACGTTTCGCGTGCAGCTTGAGAACGGCCACGAGATCATCGCCCACACCGCCGGCAAAATGCGCAAGAACCGCATCCGCGTCCTGGCCGGCGACAAGGTGCAGGTCGAGATGACGCCCTATGATCTGACCAAGGGCCGAATCACTTACCGCTTCAAGTGAGCGCTCCGGACCGGGCGCCCGCACCGCGCCTGTTGCTGGGCTCCGCCAGCCCGCGCCGTTTGGCCCTGTTGGCCCAAGCGGGCGTCGTCCCCGATGCCGTGCGCGGTGCCGAGATCGACGAGACCCCCAGGCCCACCGAACTACCCCGCCGCTATGCCGAGCGCATGGCCGAGGAAAAGGGCGTGGCGCTTGCCGATCCCGGCGTCTTAGTGCTGAGCGCCGATACCGTGGTCGCGGCGGGGCGGCGTATCCTGGGCAAGCCCGAGGACGCCGCCGAGGCCGAGCGGTTCCTGCGCCTGCTCTCCGGGCGCGGCCACCGTGTGTTGACGGCTGTGCGCCTTGCGGCAGGGGCACGCATCGCACGGCGCACCGTCGAGACCCGCGTCAAGATGAAACGCCTCTCCGAGCCCGAGATCGCCGCCTATCTGCGCTCGGGCGAATGGCAGGGCAAGGCCGGCGGCTATGCCATCCAAGGCCTCGGCGCGGCCTTTGTCCCCGAGATCGTCGGCTCCTACACCAATGTCGTCGGGCTGCCGCTCCCTGAGACCCTGGCGCTGCTCGGCGGGCTCGGCTATCCGCTCACCTACGATGGGGCGCCGGTGTGAAGGGCCGCCAGATCGTGATCGAGCGCGCACCCAATGGGCGCACGCGCGCCGCCCTCACCCTCGATGGCCGCCTCGACGATCTGCTGATCGACCCGTTGCCAGGCGAGGTGGCGCCAGCCCCCGA
This sequence comes from Pseudomonadota bacterium, assembly GCA_038750185.1. Lineage (GTDB taxonomy): Bacteria > Pseudomonadota > Alphaproteobacteria > Rhodobacterales > Rhodobacteraceae > Thermohalobaculum. The sequence goes on along the minus strand of JBCDHK010000005.1, from coordinate 20,907 downwards.
AGCGATCTATGCCGCGCGTGTCGAGCGTCTGGTGCCGGGGATGGGCGCTGCCTTCGTGCGCCTCGATGCCGAACACACGGGCTTTTTGCGCGAGGCCAAGGGCGTGCGCGAAGGCGAGCGTCTGCTGGTCCAGGTGATCAGCTTTGCCGAGGCTGGCAAGGCCGTGCCGGTGACGCGGCGGCTTCTGCACAAGACCCGCACCGTGATCGCCACCCCTAGCGCGCCGGGCATCAACGTCTCGCGCCAGATCCGCGATGAGGCCGAGCGTGCGCGGCTGATCGGAGTTGCCGAGGCGGCCCTGGCTAAGACCCATCCCAAGGATCCGCCCGGGCTGATCCTGCGCTCGCTCGCCGAAGGGGCTGAGGCCGAGACGCTGCGCGCCGATCTGCAAGAGGCCCTGGCCGCCGCCAGCCTGCACTGGCAGGAGCCGGGGCTGGTCCGACCCGCACCCGATGCGGCGGCACTAGCGCAGCGCGAATGGGCTGGGCCGGTCTCGGAGGCGGGGTTTGACGCACACGGCCTGCTCGATGCGCTCGATACTCTGGCCACGCCCAACGCCGCGCTGCCCTCGGGCGGCTGGATCGCCGTGGAGCCCACACGCGCGCTCACCGCCGTCGACGTCAATACCGCGGGCGCCTTCGCGGGGGCGGCAGCGCTCACGGCCAATCTGGAGGCGGCCCGGGAAACACTGCGCCAGTTGCGCCTGCGCGGGCTTGGCGGGGTCGTCGCCATCGACTTCGCCCCGCTGGCTAAAAAGGATCGCCGCCGCCTGGAGGAGGCGCTCAAGTCCAGCGTCAAGCGCGACCCCGTAGAGACCTCGCTTGCCGGCTGGACCCCGCTCGGGCTCTTCGAGCTACAGCGCAAGCGCGAGCGCCGCCCGACGGCGGGGCTCTTGTAGCGCCCTCATTCCCCCGCCACCGTCTCGCGGCGCGGCGTGAACAGCGCGGCGATATCCTCGACGATCAGATAGAGTGCCGGGATCAGGAGCAGCGTGATCGCAGTGGCAAAGACGATGCCAAAGCCCAGCGACACCGCCATCGGCACCAGAAACTTGGCCTGGGCCGACGTCTCGAAGATCATCGGCGCCAGCCCGCCGAAGGTGGTCAGCGTGGTCAGCAGGATCGGGCGAAACCGGCGCGTGCCGGCCTCAGCGATGGCCTCGAAGGCGTCCTCTCCGGCTGCGCGTTGGCGATTGGCCACATCGATCATCACGATGGCGGCATTGATCACCACACCCGCCAGCGCGATCACGCCGAAGATCGAGATCATCGACAGCGACATCCCCATCACCATATGCCCCAGCACCGCGCCGACATAGCCGAACGGGATCGCCATCAGCACAATGATGGGCTGCACGAACGAGCGAAACGGGATCGCCAGCAGCGCATACATCATGATCAGCGTCAGCGGGATCGAGGTTTGCAAAAAGCTCTGGAAGATCTCTCCCATCGCCTCCTGGCGCCCGCCAAGGCGATAGCCGAGGCCGGGGTAATCGGCGGCCAGGCGGGGCATCACATCGCGCTCCAAGGCCTTGGCGATGGTCGTTGAGGCGCTGTCGGGCTCGACGTTGGCGGTGACGCTGAGCACACGGCGGCGGTCTTCGCGCTGGATGCTGGCCTCGGAGCGGCTCTTGGCAACGGTGGCGATCTGGTAGAGTGGTACCTCTCCGCCGTCCGGAGTGGCGATGAGCAGGCGTTCGATGTCGGCCTCGGAGCGGCGCTCAGATTCGGGCAGGCGCACGCGCACCGTGACCTCGTTGCGCCCCTCCTGCTGGGCCAGCGCCTCGACGCCGAAAAAGGCCGCGCGCACCTGGGCGCCGACGTCCTCTGCCGTGAGGCCGAGCGCGCGTCCGGCTTCGGTGAGGCTGAGCGCCAGTTGCTCTTTGCCGGGGGTGTAGCCGGTGTCGGTGTCGACCACCTGGGCGAAGGCGCCGAGCTCGCGTGCAAGCGCCGTGGCGGCGGCGGCGAGCACTGCTGCGTCTGAGTGGGAGAGATCGACTTCGAGCGAGGTCTGGCTGCCTGGCCCACCAAAACTCGACGAATAGCGCTGGGCGCGGGCTTCGGGGATCTCGCCGACCGCCTCACGCCAGAGCCGTCTGACCTGCCCTGGCGAGAGCGGGCGGGTGCCGGGAGGCTGGAGATAGATCTGCAGGCGCACGCGCGCGCCGTCGATCTCGGCGCGGATGCCGGTCGAGAGCGTGTCGGCACCGTTCTCGGCCACCACGGCCTCGGCCGCCTCGACCATGCGCGCGCGCGCAGTGCGGGCGGTCTCCAGGGGGGCACCGATGGGCAGCGTCACGCTGGCGCTGACGTAATCGAGGGGCACGGGCGGAAAGAAGCCAAACCCCATCCGCCCCGACGCCGGGATCGCCACTACCACCATGGCCACCGCGAGCATGGCCGCCACTGTCGCGTAGCGCCAGCTAAGGGCCACGCGCAGGAGCGGTGCATAGAGGTGGGCAATCGCCCAGTCGAGCCCGCCTGCCACAGCGCGCTGAAGGCGCTCCAAGCGGTTGGGCGGGCGGGCGCCGCGCGCGCGGACATGGGCGAGTTGGGCGGGTAGGATGAACAGGGCCTCGATCCAGGAGAGCAGAAACGCCGCCGCAACCACCAAGGGGATCCAGAAGAAAAACCTGCCCAGCCCCCCCGGCATCAGCAGGAGCGGCAGAAAGGCCACCACATTGGTCAGGATCGAAAACGCCAGCGGCGTCGCGATGTCGCGCGCGCCCAGGATCGCGGCGTCGATGCGGGAGTAGCCCTTTTGGAGATGGGCGTAGATATTCTCGCCCGCCACGATGGCATCATCGACCACGATGCCTAGCGCCAGGATGAAGGCGAACATGGTCACCATGTTGAGCGAGGCCCCGGCGGGCACGAGAAACAAGAAGGTGCCGAGGAAGGCGGTCGGGATGCCGACGGCGACCCAGAACGCCAGCTTGAACTGCAAGAACAGGCTGAGCAGCACCAGCACCAGCACCAAACCGATAAAGCCGTTCTGTAACAAGAGGTTCATGCGCCCCTCGTAGACGCGGCTCGAATCCTCGGTCACTTGCGCGGTGACGGCCTCGGGCAGTTCGGCCATGGCCTCGGGCAGGGCGGCGCGCACGGCACGCGCCACCGAGATCGGGGTTTCGGCCCCGACGCGAAAGATATCGAGTTGCAGCGAGGGCTGGCCGTTGAAGGTGACCTCCTGGCCGGTGTCCTCGAAACCGCGGCGGATGGTGGCGATCTCGCCAAGGCGCACCAGGGCGCCGCGCGCATCGGCGATCACGGGCAGCGCGGCGAACTCGCGCGGCACATCCCGCCTGTCGGCCAGACGCACCAGGATATCGCCGCCGCGGGTCTCGACGGTGCCGCCGGGGCGATCGAGTGCCGAGCGGCGCACGGTGGCGGCGATGTCCTCCAAGGTGAGGCCGAGCGCGCGCAGACGCGCCTCGGGCACTTCGATGAGGATCTCCAGATCGCGCGCATCGGCAAAGGCGACGCGGGAGATGTCGTCCGAGAGCAAGAGGCGCTCGCGCACCGCTTCGGCGGCCATGCGCAGCGCGTAAGGCTGTAGCGGGCCATAGACCTGGACCTCAACCACCCGCCGGTCGCGCTCGGCCAACGCGACGCGCGGGCGCTCGGCATCGGCGGGCAGGGTGTCGATGCGCTCGATGGCTTGCTGGATGTCGTCGTAGGCGAGCTGGCGGTCGCGGTCGATCTCAAGTTCGGCGGCGACGGTGGCGCTGCCCTCGGTCGCGGTGGAGGCCAGTTTGTCGATGCCGGGGATGTCGGTGAGGGCTTCCTCAATGGCGAGCACCACCGAGCGCTCGACCTCCTCGGGGGTGGCGCCGGGCAGGGCGACGCTGACGTTGACGGTGTCGATCTCGTAGCTTGGGAAGATCTCCTGGGTGATGCGCGAGGCCATCACCAGCCCGCCCAGGATCAAAAACACCATCAGCAGGTTGGGCGCGACGGCGTGGCGGGCCATCCAGGCGATGGGGCCGGTGCGGGTGTCGCGCCTGCCAAAGCGGGGTGGTGGCGTACTCACCCGCCTGCCTCGGTGGCGGCCAGGGCTTCGGGCTCGGGCGTGCGCAGTGCCATGCCCTCGGCCACGCTGGCGATGGCGGTGGTGACGATGCGCTCGCCCGGCGCCAGCCCATCACTGACGAGCACACGCTCGACCCCACGCCAAGCGATCTCGACCGGGCGGATCTGCAGACGGTCGTCCTCGGCCATCACCCAGACCCGGTCGCCTTCGCGCAGCCACGCCCGGTCGAGCGCGATGGCGCCGGGCAGGGGGCGGGCGGCGATCTCGGCGCGGAGATAACTGCCGAGGAGAAGGCGCGGCACATCGCCTTCGCGCGCCAGCGGGTCGTCGATCTCGACGATGAGACGCGCCATGCGCCCCTGTTCGCTTAGGCCCGGATCGAGGCGGGCGATGCGGCCCTCGCGCACCGTGCCCTCAGGCCAGACGCCAGGCTGGGTCAGGCGCACGGATTGGCCCACCGCTTGGGTTTGCAGATCGATCCAGGAAAGCGCTGTGGGCGGTAGCGCCAGCGTCAGGCGATAGCGCTCTGCCGCAACCAGCGCCGCCACTTGCTGTCCGGCCCCAAGGCGCGCACCAAGCGCTGCCTCCTCGGTCTCGACCAGCGCGTCAAAGGGCGCGCGGAGTGTTGTGCGGTCGCGGTCGAGGCGGGCGCGGTCGCGCTGGGCCAGGGCTGCGGCGCGCTGGGCCTCCAGTTCGGCGCGCTGGGGCGCGCGCAGGATCAGCGCGCGCTGACTTTGGGTCAGCCCCTCGCGCACGGGCGAGCGCGCCAGATCGCGCCGTGCCCGCTCCTGTTGGCCGGCCTCGATCAGGATACGTGCCTCGATCTCGGCGACGCGGGCTTCGGCTTCGGCCAGGGCCAGCGCATAGTCGCGCGCATCGAGGCGGATGAGTTCTTCGCCCGCCGTGACGACGCCGCCCGGCACCAGCGCCGGGCTGATCCACTCGATCCGCCCGCCGATTTCGGGGGCGAGGATCAGACGGCGGTGGGCCTCGACCACGCCCCAGGCCTCGATGGTCGGGCCGGCAAGCGCAGGCGCCACGGTCTCGACCGTGACCAGACGCGCGCGCCGCTCGGGGGGTGTGCGGCTTGGGTCGGGGCCCGTGGCCATCAGATGCTGGGCCGCAAGTCCGCCCGCGACCAGCAGCGCGAGCGCCAGAGCGCCCTTGAGCGTGGCCAGCAGCGCCCGCTGCCAGCGTGGCAGGGCGGGCGGGTGTGCGGCAGGGGTCTCCTGGGTTTGGCGGTGGCGCTCGGCCTTGGAGAGGATCAGGTTCATAGCGGGCAATCTAACGCGCGTGGCCCGGTTTTCCGACACGCAAGGCACGCCTTAGCGGGGTTTTCTTGTGAACGGGTTTGCCGTTAGGCTAGTGGCGGTACGCACAAGGAGACCCTTGCCATGGCCCCTCCGGCCCAGCCGCCGCCCCGAACGCCCCGCCAATCATCCCGACAATCGCCTGATCAATCACGGCGTCAACCACGCCAGTGCCCGATCTGCTCGCGTCCGGCGCAGGCCCGCTATGCGCCGTTTTGTTCCAAGCGGTGCGCCGATGTCGATCTTGGGCGCTGGCTGACCGGGGCCTATGCCATCCCCACCGACGAAGCCCCGGCGCGCGCAAGCGACGAGGACTGAGCCCTCACTCGGCCAGGATCGTTGCCAGCGTTTGAAACCCCGCTGCTGCGCCCGCGTCGTTTTGCTGGCCGAGAAAGGCGTCGAGGGCCGGCCACAGCTTGAGGGCGCGGTCGAGCGCAGGGTCGGCCCCAGCCTGGTAAAGCCCGGACTGCACCATGGGCTCGGCCTCCTCCTGGAGCGCGATGAGACGCCGGGCCTCGCGGGCGAGCGCTGCTTCCTGGGCGCTCCAGGCGGCAGGAGCCGAGCGCGAGACCGAGCGCAGTAAGTCGATGGCCGGAAAGCGGCCACGATCGGCAATGCGCCGCGCCAGCACCACATGGCCATCGAGCACACCGCGCACCATGTCGGCGACAGGTTCGTCCATGTCCGATCCTGCCACCAGCACTGTGAACACCGCGGTGATGTCGCCTTGGCCTGCCGCGCCCGGCCCCGCGCGCTCGCACAAGGCGGCGACGGTGGAGGCGGTGGTGGCGGGAAAGCCCCTGAGCGCCGGTGCCTCACCTGCGGCCAGGGCGATCTCGCGGTGGGCTTCGGCGTGGCGGGTGAGCGAATCGAGCAGGCAGAGCACCTGGGCGCCCTGATCGCGAAAATACTCGGCCGTGGCTAGGGTGAGGCGGGCGGCGCGGTGGCGCTCCAGCGCTGGGCGGTCGGAGGTGGCGGCTACCACCACGGTGCGCGCGCGGGTTTCTGGCGAGAGGCGGGCGACGACTTCGCCCACTTCGCGCCCGCGCTCACCGATCAGGCCGATCACCACGATCTCGGCGCTGAGCCCTTCGGCCAGGGCGCCGAGCAGCATGGATTTGCCCACACCCGAGCCCGCGAATACCCCGAGGCGCTGGCCGCGGCAAAGCGGCAACAGCGTGTCGGTGGCCATGAGGCCGGTGCCAAGGCGCGGGCCCAGGCCACGCCGCGATGGAGCCGGGGGGGGCGGTGCGTCGAGGGCTTGGGGCCGCTCGCCACGTGGGGCAGGGCGTCCATCGGGCAGGCGCGCATCGGCGTCGAGCACCTGGCCAAGCCACGCCGCACACGGCGCCGGCACTAGCCCAGGGGTCAGATAGACCTTGGTGCCCGCGGCCAGCCCCTGTGCCGGCCCGGCCACCATGGCGCTGACCTGCGTCGGCCCGAGCGCGATCACCTCGCCCGTCACCGTGCCGGTGTCGGTATGGACTTCGACCCCGTCGCCAAGGCGTGCCAGCCCGGCCAGTCCATTAATGCGCATCACTGCGGCATTGGCTTCGGCCAAACGGCCCCAGAGCCGGGCCGAGGTGGAGCGGGCGGGCGCGATACCGTTTGTCATGCAAACCTTCCCTTAACCATGGCGGCCTATGACAGCCTCGACCCGACCCGATGCAGTAGGCTCAGGAGACGACGCGATGCTGGACAACCTCACCGTCCTGAAAATGGCCTCCGCCATGGCCCGCCACGCCGCCGCGCGCCACAGCGTTCTGGCGCAGAACGTCGCCAATGCCGACACGCCGGGCTACCGCGCCCGTGACGTTGCAGCATTCGCGGCCTTGGTTAAGGAATCGTTCACCACAAGGGCGACGCGCCCCGGACATTTTGCCGACGGTCTGCCGAGCCGCGCCGGCACGCCCGAGCCGGTGGAGATCGCCTACCCCGACAGCCCTAACGGCAACTCGGTGAGCCTGGAGGATCAGAGCGTGCGCGCGGTCGAGGCCCAGGGCCAGCACGCCATGGCGATGGCGATCTATGCGAAATCGGTCGATCTGATGCGCATGGGTCTGGGCCGCAACCGCTAGGGCGATTTCTAGCCAGATTCCACCGGTTGGTGGATGATAAATCTCTGCAAAACAAAGACCTAGAGCATGACATTTGACCCCAATTGATCGGGGATGCACTAAGCGCCGCGCACCACAGACCTGGGAGAAGCCCCATGCATGATCTGCTCAAAGCCATGTCCAGCGCCGCCAGCGGCATGTCGGCCCAATCGGCGCGGCTGCGTTTGATCGGTGAAAACGTCGCCAATGCTGACACGCCTGGCTACAAACGCAAATTGATCAGTTTTGAGCGCGAGATGTCCCAAGCCGGCGGGGCCGAACGGGTGCGCCCGGGGCCCGTGCGCCTCGATCAAAGCGCGCCGCGCGAGGACTACGACCCCGGCCATCCGCTGGCCGATGCGCGCGGCGTGGTTGCCTATTCCAACGTCAACTCGCTGATCGAGATTGCCGATGCGCGTGAGGCGCAGCGCTCCTATCAGGCCAACACCACCGTCTTTGACCAAGCCCGGCGCATGTATGCCGGCATGCTCGATCTACTGCGCCGCTAAGGCGAGCCGCCAGCAGACCGGGGCCCAGTAGATTGGCGTAAGACCCCGAAAACCCCATCCCAGAAGGAGATCATCATGGATAGCCAAGCCAGCTTTGCCGCCAAACTCTACGATCAGGCCGCACGCTTACAGCCCTTGCAGAGCGGGCCGGAGGTAGCGCCCGCCGAGACCGCGCCTCTTGGCGCCGCCAGCTTCGCCGAGACCCTGGCCAAGGCAGCCCAGGAAATCACCGACACGCTACAGCGCGGCGAAAACGTTGCCCAAGCCGCCACCCGCGGCCAAGGCGATGCCCAGGCCGTGGTCGAGGCGCTGACTGCCACCGAACTAGCGCTCCAAACCGCCGTCACCGTGCGCGACCGTGTGGTCGAAGCCTACCAGGAAGTGCTGCGGATGCCGGTGTGAGGCGGCTTGAGAGCGGGTGAGCGGCCATGGATGAAACCTCCTTCGTTACGCTGATGCGCGAGGCGGTCTGGACCGCCGTGCTGATCTCGGCGCCGGTCCTGATCGTGGCACTCGTGGTCGGGCTGTTGATCGGCCTGCTCCAGGCGCTGACCGCGATCCAGGAACTCACGCTGACCTTCGTGCCCAAGCTGCTCGCCATCGCCGTGGTGATCTGGGTCAGTTTGTCGTTCAGCACCCAAGGATTGGTCACGCTGTTTCAAGACCGGATCATTCCTACCGTGGCTGGCGGCTGAGGGGACTGGATACGTAAAAAAGATGCTATTGCTTGTAGTAAGAAAGTGGCGAAGGGGTTTGGGCAACGCCGGGCTGTTGGTCTGCATCTTGGCGGCTGTGTCGGTAGCGGGCCACACTCAAGCCCGCTCGGCAATCCCCGAGACAGCAGCACGCTGCCACGCCGCAGCGCGCACCGCCGCCGAGCGCCACGCCATCCCCGAAGACGTCATGCAGGCCATCACCCTGGTCGAGACCGGGCGCCGCCTCGAAGGTGCCCACCGCCCCTGGCCCTGGACCCTCAATGTCGCCGGCCAGGGCTACTGGTTCGACACCCGCGCCGAGGCTCTGGATTATGCTCGCACCACCCTGGCGCGCGGGCAACGCTCGTTCGACCTCGGCTGCTTCCAGCTCAACTACCGCTGGCATGGCGAGCGCTTCGAGCGCCTCGACGCCATGCTCGACCCCGCCGCTTCCGCCGACTACGCCGCCCGCTTTCTAGCCGAATTATACGCTGAGACCGGCAACTGGCTCGATGCGGCCGGCAAGTATCACTCGCGCACGCCCAAATTCTTCCGCCGCTACCGCGCCCGCGTCGCAGCCCTGTTGGAAGGCGCCGATCTCACCGCGCCTGCTCCGCAGCGCCCGGCGCCGGTGGCGGCCACGGCCCTCTCAGCCATCCCCGCCACCCCAGGCGGCATCGCCCTCACCACCCTGGCAGCACCGCGCGCCAGTTTGCTCACCCTGGCCCCGGGAGCCCTGCTGCAATGAACGGCACCCTCTCCCTCGCCAATCTCTACCAGCCGACCGTGTTGCTGGTGGTCGCCCTCATGGCGGTCATCGTCATGATGGTGCTGCCCATGCCGGCTTGGGTGCTCGACATTGGGCTTGCGGTGTCGTTTGCGCTGGCCATCCTGATCTTCACGGTGACGCTGTTCATCGAACGCCCGCTCGACTTCTCGGCCTTCCCGACCGTGCTGCTCGCCTCGCTGATGCTGCGGCTCTCGCTCAACGTGTCCTCGACCAAGCTGATCATCGGCGAGGGCCACACCGGCACCGACGCCGCCGGCGGCGTGATCGAAGGCTTCGCCATGTTCGTCATGTCGGGCAATGTGTTTCTCGGACTGGTGGTGTTCGGTGTGCTGTTGATCGTCAACTTCATCGTCATCACCAAGGGCGCGGTGCGCATGGCCGAGGTCGGCGCGCGCTTTGCCCTCGATGGGATGCCGGGGCGCCAGCTCGCCATCGATTCGGACATGGCCGCAGGCGCTCTCTCCACCGAGGAAGCCCGCGAGCGGCGCAAGCTCGAACAGGAGGAGACGACGTTTTTCGGCTCGCTCGACGGCGCCTCCAAGTTCGTCAAAGGCGATGCCATCGCCGGGTTGCTGATCACGCTGCTCAACTTCGTCATGGGGCTGGCCATGGGGCTGGCGGTGCACGATATGGCGTTCTCGGACGCCATCGAGACCTACTCCATCCTCACCGTCGGTGACGGGCTGGTCAGCCAGATCCCCTCGGTGATCACTTCGATCGCCGCTGCGCTCTTGCTCTCCAAAGGCGGGGTGTTGGGCTCGGCCGATCAAGCCATGCTCGGCCAACTCGGCAATTACCCCCAGGCGCTGGCCACGGTCGCTGCGCTGATGGCGCTGTTCGCCTTCGTGCCCGGGCTGCCGTTTTGGCCGTTTCTGCTCGGCGCCGCGGCACTTGGACTGGCTGCCTTTCTCGCCGGGCGACGCGCCGCCGCTGCCGAAGCTGCCGCCGCCTTGCCCCCGCCCGAGCCGGAGCCGATCACGCCGGCGACCCAGCCACTCGGCGATCTGATCGACGTCGATGAAATCCACTTGCGCTTTGCCCCCGATCTGATCGGGGCGATCATGGCGCCGGGCACGGGCCTGGAAAAGCGTATCGTCAACATGCGCCGTCACATCGCTACCGAGTACGGCTTTGTCATCCCCGAAGTGCGCCTGACCGACGACCCGGCCCTGCCCGGTGGGCGCTACGCGATCCTGATCCAAGGCGTCGAGGCCGCCGCTGCCACGCTGCGCCCTGATAAGGTGCTCGTCCTCACCCGCCCCGACACGCCCCTCGCCATCCCGGGCGAGGACGTGGCCGAGCCGGTCTACCAAGCGCCCGCGCGTTGGATCGCGGCCAGTGCCCAGGAGGACGCGGCAGCGCTCGGCCTGCCGGTCATCGCACCGGGGGAAGTTGTCGCCACTCACCTGCTGGAGACGGTGCAGGCCCAGTTTGCGCGACTGTTCTCGCGCCGGGCGCTGCGCAAGCTGCTCGATGCCTACACCAGCCCCTCCGACCCCGCCCGCGCCGAGGCCAACCGGCGTCTGCTCGACGAATTCGTGCCCGACAAAGTGCCCCACGACATCCTGCAAACCGTGCTGCGACTGCTGCTCCAGGAGCGCGTTTCGCTGCGCAATCTCGCCCTGATCCTGGAGGCCGCGGCGGAGGCCCGCGCCGCCAATCTCGCGCCCGAAGACATCGTCGAACATATCCGCCGCCGCATCGCCTTCCACATCGTCGCACGTCTTTGCGACGGTGAAGGGCGGCTGCCGCTGATCCAACTCTCGCCGCAATGGGAGCAACTCTTCGCCGAGCACGACCAGGGCGGCGACATCGCGTTGCCCCCAGCCGAGTTCAACCGCCTCGCCACCAGCGTCGCCAATGCCCTGCGCCGCGCCGGTGAACAAGGTCGCGCCGCCGCCATCGCCACCTCGGCCAAACGGCGCCGCTTTGTGTGCGAAGTCCTAACCGCCAAAGGCATCGCCGCGCCCGTGCTCTCGTTCGAGGAAATCGGCACCAACGCCGATCTCGATCTGATCGCCACCGCATGAGGCAGGAGATGCGGCCACAAAGCCCGCCCCCCGTGCCGAAGGAGCGCCATGGAGGGCACTGACACCTTCGCCGATATCGGCATGGCGCCGCTGGCCAGTCTGTTTCAGGCGAGCGATGCGGTCGTGCTGACCGTCGCTGGCGTCTTCACCCGCATCGCCGCCGCCACCTTCTTCGTCCCTGGCATCGGGGAGCGCGTGCTATCGCTGCGCCTGCGTCTCGGTGCGGCCCTGGCCCTTACCGCGCTGCTCTGGCCGCTGGTGCGCCCTTTGGTGCCCGATACGCCGTCCACGGTGCCGGGGTTGGCCGTGTTGCTTATCGCCGAAGCCTTTGCCGGATTGCTGATCGGCTTTGGCTTTCGCATGCTGGTCTTCGCGCTACAAATCGCTGGCATCACCGCCGCCTATCACCTCTCCATCACCCACGTCTTCGGCACCGGCGTCGCGCCCGAACCCGAGCCCACCATCGCCACCATGCTCACCATGGGTGGCATCGTGCTGGCCATGCAGGCGGGGCTGCACATCGAACTGCTTGCAGCCCTCGCCCGCCTCTACGACGTGCTGCCCTTCGGGCGCTTTCCCAACCCAGGTGATGCGGGCGCCTGGAGCCTGGCACGCACCGCCGAGGTCTTTGGCATCGGCCTCAGCCTCGCCTTTCCCTTTATCGCAGTCAGCTTTGCCTACAATCTGGCCCTCGGCGCCCTCAACCGTGCCATGCCGCAGTTGCTGGTCGCGCTGGTTGGGGCGCCGCTTCTGATCGGGCTCGGCTTGGTGACGCTGGCGCTGGTACTGCCCGATCTCTTTGCGCGCTGGGGCGATCTGCTCGCGCGCATCTTCGCCGATCCGCTGGGAGGCCCGTGATGGCTGAAACCGGTGGCGATGCCCAGGAAAAATCCTTTGACCCGACCCCGCGCCGCCTCGAACAGGCCCGCGAGAAGGGCGATCTGGCCCGCAGCCAGGACGCCCAGACCTTCGCCGCCTATCTGGGGCTGGCCTTGGCGCTCTGGCTCGGTGGCACTTGGACGGCGACCCACCTCGGTGAAGTGCTGATGGCAGCCCTAGCCCACCCCGAGCCCCTGGCGGGGGAGCTGCTCTCGGGCGGGGCCAGCGACGCCCTGCCCGGATTGGTCGGCACCGCGGTGTTGGCGCTGGCGCCCGTGCTGGTATTGCCGGCAGGGCTGGTGCTCGCGCTCCTGATCGCCCAGCGCGCCATCGTGATCGCGCCCGACAAGGCGATCCCCAAGCTCTCGCGCCTGTCGCCGATCGAGAACGCCAGCCAGAAATACGGCCTCAACGGGCTGGTCGAGTTTGCCAAGAGCACCGTCAAGCTCATCGCTGTCTCCGCCGTCTTGGCCTGGGTGCTCGCGGGCGAGTTTGAGCAGCTCTCAAGCTACGTGTTCCTCTCGCCCAATCTGCTCGGCGGACTGCTGTCACGCCAGTTCGAGGCGCTAATCGTCGGTGTTTTGGTGATTGCCGGCACCATCGGGCTGTTCGATCTGCTCTGGCAGCAGGCCTCGTTCGTGCGGCGCAACCGCATGAGCCACCAAGACCTCAAGGACGAGAGCAAACAGGCCGAGGGCGATCCCCATCTGAAAGCCCAGCGCCGTGAACGCGCCCAAGCCGCGGCCAGCACACGCCTGATGGCCGATGTGCCGCGGGCCAGCGTCGTGCTGACCAACCCGACCCATTATGCCGTCGCACTGCAATGGGAGCGCCAGCCCGGCACCGCGCCGGTTTGTCTGGCCAAGGGGGTCGATCACATGGCAGCACGTATTCGCCAACTGGCCGAAGACGCCGGCGTGCCGGTGCATGAGGACGCACCGACGGCGCGCTCGATCCATGCGCTGGTCGATGTCGGGCAGGAGGTGCGGCCAGAGCACTACCGCGCCGTGGCTGCCGCCATTCTGTTTGCCGAGAAAATGCGCGAGCGGGCCCGCGATGGGGCTGGCCCGTGATCCTAGCATGATCTCAGTATGACCCCTGCAGCCCACGCCCGCTTACGCCGTGCCGCTCAGGCTGCGCGTGGGGCAGCGGAGGCGCGTCTTGCCGAGACACTGGCCAAAGCGCGCGCGCACCGCCGCCAAGCCCAGGCGTTGCGGGCTGAGGCTGGCGCGGCGGCGCTGGCTGACCGGGTCGACGCTTTCGACCATGCGGCTGAGGCCGCTTGGCATCGGCGCCTCAGAACCCAAGCCGAGGCCGAGAACGCCGCCGCCGACACCCTGGAAGCCCAGGCCGAACCACTCCGCTTGGCCCTTGGCCGCGCCAGAGCCCGCGAGGATCTGGTCGAACGCTTGCCCAATGGCCGTACCAACCCCGCCTAACCGCCAATATACGGCATGGGATCGACCGAGTTGGCGCCTTGGCGCACCTCGAAGTGCATGAGGGCTTCGGTTTGGGTGTCCGGTGTGGCAACGACGCCAAGGCGCTGGCCGCGGCGCACGATATCGCCTTTGGCCACGCCCACCTCGTCGACGCGGCCGTAGACGGTGATCAATTCGTCGGCGTGGCGCACCAGCACGATGGTGCCGAGCCCGCCGAGCGCGCGGCTGACCAGTGCCACCTCGCCATCGGCTGCTGCGACCACAGGACTGCCCGGTGTGGCGGCGAAATCCACGCCGTCGTTGCGCGGGCCGCCGGCACTTTGGCGAAAGCCGAGCGCCACCGGTCCCTCGACCGGGCGCAGCAGACGGCTGGCTGAGCGCCGGGGCGCTGGCTCGACGGGCGTGGCGACCTCGGGATCGACTGCGGCTGTGCGCTCGGGCGCGCTGGGGGGCGGCGCGGTCTCGAAATCATCGGCAAAGTCGAGCCGGTTTGAGGGCGCAGCCTGCGGCACCTCATCCACCGCAGGCGGCGCTGCACCCGCGGCCAGTCCACTGTCGGCCGGGCTCTGATACTGCCCCAGATCGGGCGAGCGCAGATCGCGCGCATCGACTGGGTTTTGCGGCAGCGGATCATTGGCGCTCGGCGGCGCGGCGAGATTGCCGTTTTCGTCGATGCCGGTCGCGCGTTCGATGGCGGCGGCGGCCAGCGAAGGCGACCAGTCGCTCGCTCCTGGCACCGGCGCGGTGGGTGTGTCGGTCACGACTGTACGCTCAAAGGCGCGCTCTGGCGGCGGTGCCGCGGCCACGATCGGATCGGAGGCAACATCGGGGGCAGGCGCCTCGAACCCGGGCGAGACCTGGGGCGCGGGCGCCGCACTCGGCGCCGACGGGATCGCACGCCCTGCCGAGGCACTGCCCGCCGGGCGCGGCGGCAGGGCCAGTTCGTCGCCCACCCGCAAAGCGCTGTCGGGGCGCAGACCGTTGAAGTTGGCCAGCTCGATGGCCGAGAGCCCGATGCGATCAGCCACCCGCGCCACCGTATCGCCGTCGCGCGCCACGGCGACCTGAAAGCCGTCGTACTGGCGAATGCCCGGCCCCGAGACCCCACTCTCACCCAAGCCGCGCGAGCCGGGATTGGTGCCGCGGTACTCGATATCAGCGTTGTTGGAGCCCCCGGTGCAGGCACCGAGCGTCAATACCGCCGCCGCGGCCAAGCCTTGGATCGTCCGTCTGCTGCCCATTGTCTCGTCTCCTGCCCGTTCTGAGCTTAAGCCGGCCCTGCCCAGCGCCCGCATCGCGAGTGCTCCGTTACGTGTCACGCCCGCCTTGGGCGGTTTCCGGCGCTTACGACCAGTCGTCCTCCGGCAAGCCCTCGATCAGCGGCACAAAGAGTACCGCGCCGAGTTCGGTGTGGTCGAGGCCGTTGGCGGTCTTCTCGATCCGGATCAACTGCTGCACCTCGTCGGACTGGCCGACCGGTAACACCATAATGCCACCGGGGCGCAATTGTTCCAACAAAAGCCGCGGCGTATCGTCGGCGGCGGCGGTGACCAGGATGCGGTCGAATGGTGCCTGTTCGGGCCAGCCGAGCGTGCCGTCGCCCGCACGCAGCGTGACGTTGGTCAGCCCCAGCGCCTCGACGGTGGTGCGCGCTTGCAAGGCGAGCGGGCGGTGGCGCTCGATGGCATAGACACGCCGGGCCAGACGCGCCAGCACCGCCGCCTGATAGCCCGAGCCTGCGCCCACTTCGAGCACCTTGCAGCGCGGCGTGACGGCCAGCGCCTGGGTCATGGCGCCGACCATGGAGGGCTGCGAGATGGTCTGCCCGCAGGCGATGGGCAGCGCCGTGTCCTCATGGGCGCGCTCGCGAAAGGCGCGATCGACAAAGGGCACACGCGGCGTGGCCTCGATGGCGCGCAACACGGTGCTGTCGGTCACCCCAGCCTGGCGCAGCGCCAGCATCAGCCGCATGGTGCGCTCGGCGCTGCTCTGGCTCATGCTGGGGTCGATCTGGGCCATGCTGTGGGGTGCCCTTTACTGGGTGGCGCTCAGGAGCTGGCGGCGAGCGCCGTGCGCGCTTCCTCCAAGACATCGAAGGCGGTGAGTTGGGGCACCAGGGGCGTGACGGTGATCCAGTCCTCGACGATCAGGCGCGCGTCCGAGCCTTCAGTGGCGCTGGTGTTGGCGACGCTATGGCGGAAGAACTGGTACTCGCGCCCGTTGGGTGCGGTGTAGGGCACGGCCTCGAAGGTGGCGTTGGCGCGCATGCCTTGGGGGCAGACTGTGGTGCCTTTGACGGCGTCGGCGCGGCAGGCGGGGAAGTTGACGTTGTAGAACACGTGGCGGCGCCAGGGCAGATCGAGCACGCGGCGCACGGTGGCAGCGCCGTGGCGGCGCGCGCTCTCGAACAGATCGGCCGGTGCGCCTTCGTCGCGGCGGTAGAACTGGCTGAGCCCGATGGCGCGCACGCCGCCCAAAGAGGCCTCCATGGCGCCGCCCACCGTGCCGGAGTAGACCACGTCCTCGGCGACGTTGTGGCCGCGATTGACGCCCGAGAGCACCAGATCGGGTGGGGTGTCGCGCATCAGCACTTGCAGGCCGACGATGGCGCAGTCCGCCGGGTAGCCGTCGCAGGAGTAGCGGCGCTCGCCGATTTGGGTCAGGCGTGTCGGTGCGGCGTAGGAGATGGCGTGGCTCACGCCCGAGCGCTCGAAATCGGGTGCGACGACCCAGACTTCGCCGCTGGGGCCGACTAGCTCGGTGGCGATGGCCTCGGCGACGGCCAGACCCGGGGCGGTGATGCCGTCGTCGTTGGTGATCAGGATACGCATCGGCTCTCCGTTTGGTCTTGGGCGGGTCTTGGGCGCTGTGAGGGCGGTTGTAGGCAGTCGTGTGCAAGGCGTCCACGGCCATCTCGCCGCGTCGGTTCAGCCCCAGAGCGTGGGGTCTGGCGGGTGTAGCGTGGCGCCGTCGTAAGCGAGGCTCGGGCTGCGGTCGCGCGCCAGTAAGAGTGGCCCGTCGAGATCGACAAAGCGCGCCAGTTGGCCAAGCACCACCCCCGGTGCCATGGACAGCGAGGTGGCCACGTTGCAGCCGACCATGATGCTGAACCCTTTGGCACGGGCGGCTTTGGCTAGAGCTAGCGCTTCGGTCAGCCCGCCGGCTTTGTCGATCTTGATGTTGATGTACTTGTATCGACCTTCGAGAGCGGAAAGTGAGTTCCGGTCGAGGCAGCTTTCGTCGGCGGCCAGCGGGATCGGGCTGGCGATGCCATCTAGGCGGTGGTCCTCGCCGGGGGGAAACGGCTGCTCGATCAGCTCGACGCCAAGCGCTGCCAGCGGCTCGGGGTAGGCGGCCATATGGGCATCCGACCAGCCGGTGTTGGCATCGACGCTGAGGCGGGCCTCGGGGGCGGCCTCACGCACGGCAGCGACGCGCTCCAGATCGCCTTCGCCGCCGAGCTTGAGCTTTAGAATGGGGCGGTTGGCGGCGCGGGCCGCCTTGGCCATGGCCTCCGGTGTGTCGAGCCCCAGGGTGAACACCGTCGTGAGGGGCCTGAGCGGCGCATCGAGCCCGGCCAGGCGCCAGACGGGCGCTCCCGTGACCTTGGCCTCCAGATCCCAGAGCGCGCAGTCGAGTGCCGAGCGCGCCGGGCCTGCCGGCAGCAAGTCCTGTAGCGCCGCTCGGTCGGCCCCGGCCTCGATCGCCGGGCGGGCCTCCTCGATGGCGTCGAGCACCGCGGTGCGTCCGGCCAGGACATCCTCGATCCGGTCGGCCTCACCGCGCCCGATGTGGTCGTCGCGCTCGATCTCGACCACGACCACCTCCGCCGCCTCCATGCGCATACGCGCGATGACGAAGGGGGCGGGCAGGGGCCATCGCTCGGCGCGGACGGTGAGCCGTGTCATGCCAGAAGCGCCTCGACCAGCGGCCCGACGCCCGTTCTCACCGGATCGACGGTGACGAGGCCCGTGGTCCTTTCCGCCTCGGCCAGCGCCGCTTTGGCCGCCGCGTCGTCCAGACGGCGGGTGTTGAGCGCGATCCCGGCCATGCGCACGTCCGGGCTGGTCAGACGCGCTGCTGCCAGATTGGCGGCGATGGCGGTCGGCAGGTCGGGCAGCGGATAGTCGGCGCCGTCGTCGATATGGGTGCGCCCGGCCTCGTGGCAGAGCACCAAGGCTTCGGCCTGCGCGCCGTGGAGCAGCCCGAGCGATACTCCGGCATAAGCTGGATGGAACAGGGAGCCCTGGCCCTCGATCAGATCCCAGTGGTCCGGGGCTGCGCCAGGCGCCAGCACCTCGACCGCGCCCGAGATGAAATCGGCCACCACCGCGTCGATGGCGATGCCCTCACCAGCGATCAGGATGCCGGTCTGCCCGGTCGCACGAAAATCCGCCGCGTGGCCGCGCGCGCGCAATTCCCGCTCCAGCGCCAGCGCGGTGAACATTTTTCCAACGACACAATCGGTGCCAACGGTGAGCAGACGCCGCCCCGGGCGCGGCTGTCCGGTGCCGCAGGGCAGTCCTTCCGGGGGCGTGCGCACATCCGAGATACGCCGACCGAGGCGCGCCGCCGCCGCCGCGATCTCAGGAATATCGGCCAGACGCTGGTGGAGCCCCGCGGCCAGATCGAGCCCGGCCTCCAAGGCACGCAGACACCAGGGGACGTACTCGGGCGCCAGTTTGCCGCCCACCGTGGCCACGCCGACGATCATGGTGCGTGCGCCGGCGGCGGCCGCGGCCTCGGGGGTCAACTCGGACAGCCCCAGATCGGCCACACAGCCGGGTAAGCGGCACTGGCCAAGACAGGCCTCCGGGCGCCAATGGGCGATGCCCGAGGCGGTCTTGGCGCCGAGCAGGCTCTCGGCGTGGCCTAGAAACAACAGATAGGGCGTGGCGAGAGGGGTCATGGGCGGTCCGGCTGGCTGGGGTCCGCGGTAACTCTGCGCCCTTGCCGCGCGTCGGGGCAAGCCTCGGTGTGCGCCTTAGTCCGGGGTGTGGAGCGCCTGCCACACCGCCAGGGCCTGCCGCGTCTCGGCCACATCGTGCACGCGCAACACCTGCGCACCCTGAGCCGCGCCCGCCAGCGCTGCCGCCAGCGACCCCGCCACGCGTTGCTCGGCGGCCTCGACGCCTGAGAGCGTGCCGATGAAGCGCTTGCGCGAGGCGCCGAGCAGCACCGGTGCACCGAGGGCATGCAGCAGCGACAGGCGCCGGATCAGGGCGAGGTTGTGCTCCATCCTCTTGCCAAAGCCGATGCCGGGGTCGATCAGCACGCGCTCGCGCGGGATCCCTGCCGCTTCGACTGCAGTCAAGCGTTCAGCGAGGGCGTCATAGACATCGAGCACCACATCCGTGTAGCGCGGATCGCGCTGCATGGTCTCGGGCGTGCCTTGGGCGTGCATCACGCAAAGGGCTGGCGCTTGGGTCGCAACCGCGAGGCTGTCCGGATCGTAGGTCAGCGCTGAGACA
The DNA here is from genome assembly GCA_038750185.1 of Pseudomonadota bacterium. GTDB lineage: Bacteria > Pseudomonadota > Alphaproteobacteria > Rhodobacterales > Rhodobacteraceae > Thermohalobaculum. The sequence continues at coordinate 1,656 of JBCDHK010000005.1, read as the reverse complement.
TCGTTGAAGAGCACCGCTCCCGCGGCCAAGGCGGCTTTAGCGACGCGCGCCTTGCGGGTGTCGATGGAGAGGGGCAGGGCGCAGCCGCGCGCGCGCAGTCCCTCGATCACCGGCAGGATGCGGGCCAGTTCTTCGTCGTCTTCCACCGTGGCCGCGCCTGGACGGGTCGATTCGCCGCCGATGTCGAGGATGTCGGCCCCCGCCTCGGCGAGCGTGAGAGCGTGGGCGATGGCGGCCTCGCCCTGGCGCCCGCCGTCGGAAAAACTGTCGGGCGTTACGTTGACCACCCCCATCACCTTGGGCCGTGTCAGGTCGATCCCAGCCAGGGGCGTGCGTGGGCGGCAGAGGCGCGCCAGCACTGCCGCGGCCTCTGGATGGAGCGCCTCGACGGCGTCTGCCGGTAGGATTTCGGGGGGATGCCCGCGGCGTAGCACCTCGATCTCGCTAAAACAGAGCGCTCCGCCAGCAAGCGGGCGTGCATTGGGCTGTCCCAGTGGGAGCGGCAGTGGACGCAGATAGCGGGCGGGTTCTGGCATGGCTGGCTGGTAGCTTGTGGGGGAGGGGGAGGCAATCGCCTTATTTATACATTTCTCATATGTTATATAATTTTATAGATCTTCACACGGTGTATTTTCTTGATTTCCACAACAAGAACCTTCATGTTTCCGCTCATCGGAAATGCCACCGCATAATTCACCTCTCACCGTCACAGCCAAGGAGACCCAGGATGCCCAAGCCGAAAAAGCCCCAGGTCGTCACCGCCAACGATCTGATCGAAGGCGATAGCGTGTTTCTCGGCATCGACGGTTGGGTGCGCGATATTGCGCTGGCCCGCGTTGCCCACTCGCCCGAAGAGTTCGACCTGCTCGAAGCCGAGGGTGCGCGCGCCGAGGCCGACAATCTGATCGTGGGTCCCTATCTGGTCGCCGTCGATCTGATCAAGGACAAGCCCTGGCCGGTGCTGCGCCGCGAACAGATCCGGGCGGCGCGCCAGCCCACCATCGCCGTCGGCCCCGCCGCAGTGCGCCTGGTGGGCGCTCAGGCCGCATCCGCCCACGCCGCCTGAAAAGCCCACCAAAGAGCCCCCAGCCAAACCGCGAGGAGAGCCGCCGATGTACCGCTACGACGAGTTCGACCACCAGTTCGTCACTGAGCGCACCGCCGAGTTTCGCGATCAGGTCGTGCGCCGCCTCGACGGCCAGTTGAGCGAGGCCGAGTTCAAGCCGCTGCGCTTGATGAACGGGCTCTACTTGCAACTGCATGCGTATATGCTGCGCGTCGCCATCCCCTACGGCACGCTGAGCAGCGCCCAGATGCACATGCTGGGCGAGATCGCCGAGCGCTGGGACCGCGGCTACGGCCACTTCACCACGCGCCAGAACATCCAGTTCAACTGGCCCAAGCTGTCCGACGTGCCCGATATCCTCGATGCGCTGGCCTCGGTCGAGATGCACGCCATCCAGACCTCGGGCAACTGCATCCGCAACGTCACCTCCGACCCCTACTCGGGGCTCGCGCCCGAGGAGGTCGAGGACCCGCGCATTACCGCCGAATTGCTGCGCCAATGGTCGAGCCTGCACCCGGAGTTCACCTTCCTCGGGCGCAAGTTCAAGATCGCGGTGACGGGCTCGGAGCATGACCGCGCCGCCATCCGCG